>DASRAT010001094.1:0-2730 GCA_035638015.1 Gemmataceae bacterium
GAAACGCTCGGCCTCGTGGGCGAAAGCGGTTGCGGCAAAACAACGCTTGGCCGTGCCATCATCAGGTTAATCGAACCGACGGCGGGACAGGTGTTGTTTGAGGGCGAAGACGTTGCCCGGTTGAACGGTGGCGAATTGCGCGCACGGCGGCGGCGCTTCCAGATGATCTTCCAGGACCCGTACGGATCACTCAATCCACGCATGACTGTGGGCCAGATTATTGGCGAAGCGATCGACATCCATCAACTCGCCCCGACCGAGGATGCGAAACGCCACCGCGTAGCGGAGTTATTGCAAGGCGTCGGATTGGATGCCGGGCATTTGCAGCGCTATCCGCACGAATTCAGCGGCGGGCAAAGGCAGCGCATCGGCATTGCCCGCGCGCTCGCCGTGGAGCCAAAACTTATCGTCTGCGATGAACCGGTAAGCGCCTTGGACGTGTCGGTACAGGCGCAAATCATCAATTTGCTGCAGGATCTGCAGAACCAAAAGGGGTTGGCCTACTTGTTTATCGCGCATGATTTGGCCGTCGTGGAGCACATCAGCCGGCGAGTCGCAGTGATGTACCTGGGCAAGATCGTGGAACAGTCCAGCGCCAGGACCATTTGCCGACAACCAAAGCATCCTTACACTCAGGCCTTGATCTCCGCCGTGCCGGTAGTGGACCCCGATTCGAAACGGAAACGGATTGTGCTGCCCGGTGATGTTCCCTCGCCCATCAACCCGCCCAGCGGGTGTCCTTTCCACCCGCGCTGCCCGGTGGCGGAAGCGCGGTGCAAGACGGAAGTCCCGGCGCTGCGTGAGGTGGCCCCGGGGCATTGGGCAGCGTGCCATTTGGCGAAATAGCGGCGCGCCAGGCGGTTCTGGCCAATTCAGGTTGAACTTGCATTGGGAGAGTTTGCCTTGGTAGTCTACCCCATATGCCTTCCTACACATATCTGGCGCGGGAAGCAGGGTCCGGACGCGAAATCCGCAGCACAATGGAGGCGTCTTCGGAACAAGCCGCCATTGCGGCGCTGCTGAATCGCAACCTGCTGGTCGTTGAGATCAAAGAGAAGCAGGCCAAAAAGGGCCGGACCTCGGGCGGCAAGGTGTCGTTGGCCGACCAGGTGGTATTCACACGCCAGTTGGCGACCATGATCGACGCCGGTCTGGCGATGGTGCAGTCGCTCCAGGCGTTGGCCGAACAGACGTCCAACAAAGCCATGCGCGACATCATCAAGGATGTCACGGCGCGGGTAGAAGGCGGCGACAATTTCTCCGACGCATTGCGCAAGCACCCCAAGACCTTTGACCGCTTGTACGTATCCATGGTGGACGCCGGTGAAAAAGGCGGTTTGTTGGCGGAAATTCTGGCCCGCACGGCAACCTTTCTGGAAAACCGCCAGCGGATGAACAAGAAGATCAAGTCGGCCATGATGTATCCGTCGGTGGTCAGTTGCGTGGCCATCGTCATCACCGTCTTCCTGTTGCTGAAAGTGGTGCCGGTGTTCGCCGAAATCTTCAGCGGTTTCGGCGCTAAACTGCCTGGACCAACCCAATTCGTCATCGATCTCAGCGACTTCATTAAAAAGTGGTGGTACTTGATCTTTGGCGGTGCCGGCGCGGCGGTTTACGGCTGGTTCTGGTATATATCGACGCCGCCGGGACGGGCCTTTTGGGATCGCATTCGCATCAAGCTGCCCCTCTTCGGCGTTATCGCCCACAAAATCATTTTGGCGCGGTTCACGCGCACGTTCTCCGCGTTGATTCGCGCTGGCGTGCCGATTCTCGAAGTCTTGAACATCGTCGCGAACACCTCCGGCCACGTCTGGATGGAAAAATCGATCCGCCAGGCGGCATCCGACATTGAGAAGGGCGAGGGTATCTCCACCGCGTTGGGCAAGCACCCCATCTTCCCGACCATGATCATCCGCATGATGACCGCCGGTGAGCAAACCGGCAAACTGGACGCCATGATGGAACGCGTGGCCAACTTTCTCGACGAAGAAGTTGAAACCATTCTCTCAGGCCTCACCTCGCTGATTGAACCGCTGCTCATCGTCGTGCTGGGTGTTATCATCGGCGGTCTCGTGATCGCCATGTTCATGCCCATCTTCAAGATGAGCGAAATTATCAATCCGCCCGGTCGCTAAACGCAGCTCCACTTCCGTTGGAGTCAGCGCAGTAGTAAAAGCGGGTTCAAGCCTGGCTCATTTATCTATTGTCGTGGGCCAACCCGGTCTTGAAGAACGGGTACTTCACTCGTGCCTTGTTACAAAAACCCCCGTTTTTCCGAGATAGTTGGAATCATCCTTGCCCACGCCTGCGAGTTTGATTTAGTTTGGGCGCATGGCGAAAGTCATGTTGGTGGATGACGAGCTGACCATGGTCCAGATGGTCACCGAGATGCTGCGAGTGGATGGGCACGAGGTGTTTCCATTTACCAACGGCAACTCGGCCCTGGCGGCGCTCGAAACTACCGCCGCCGAGGTCGTCATCACCGACCTCTACCTCGACAAAAGCCGCGCTTACGGCCTGGAAGTCCTGCAAAAAGCCCGCTCCCTGAACCCGCCCCCGGTCGTCATCGTTATCACCGGCTTTGGCTCCATTGAAACGGCCGTCGAGGCGATGAAGAAGGGCGCTTACGACTATCTCGAAAAGCCGTTCAAGATGGATGAGCTGCGCCTGTGCGTGCAGCGCGCCCTTTCATACAACGAGGCGATTTCCGAAAACGTCTATCTCCGCAAG
>DASRAT010001095.1:0-3202 GCA_035638015.1 Gemmataceae bacterium
TTTAGCACGTTGACCAGGAAATCAGACAGCTCGAAGGTGCGGTGCGCCAGATCTTCGGCACGGGGGTGCCAGACCAGGTCGCCGTGGAACAACTCAGGATACTCGACCTTGACCATCGCGGTGCAAGAGCCGGACGGCGACACTATGGTTTGCCCATTGGCAAAGGCACCAATGGTGTGGCGGGCGAGGTCGCGGGCCAAATCATGGTAGCCGCTGTTGAAATGGGGCTGACCGCAGCACGTTTGCGCTTGGGGAAAATCGACCTCGACGCCCAGTCGTCGCAAAAGGCTGACGGTCGCCATACCCACCTGCGGGAAAAGCGCGTCGCCCAAACAGGTCACCATCAAGGAAACTTTCACAGTAACCGCCGACTTTCCTGTTCCAGCCCCGCATGCACGAACTGCACCGCCCGGTCCGCAACGGAGTCAAAATAGGTCCAAGAGTGACCACCGGCCCTGGTGGTCAAATCGCAAGTGTGCGGCACACCCAGGGCGCTGAGCTTTTCATGCAGCCGGTCATTGCCGCGATACCATTTCACATCGCCGGGATCGACGCAGAAAAAAATATGCGGCGGATAACCGACCGGCGGCACGTGCATGGTCGCCGTGTCTTGCCGGCATTGCTCTTTGCTGTCGTACATCTCGGCCAGCGCCTCGTCTTGGTCGTACATCTCGTAACAATCGACCGAGGAAGCGATGCCGGCCACGACCGGAAACAGTTGCGGATGCTTGAATGCGATCCGCAGCGCTCCCTGTCCTCCCATGCTGATGCCCAACAATCCGACACCATTGGGCGCCAAGCGCCAGCGGTTTGCCATGAAAGGCAAGACATTGTATACAACATGCCGCTCGGCCGTGAGCTTGGCATCAAACGCCGAACAAATGCGATCCGTCCACCAGCTATGCTGTCCATGCGGACAGGCGCACGCCAAGCGCAAACTGTCGAAAAGCCGAGTGTAAGCTGTTTTGTCCACCAGTGTTTCCAGGCCGCCGCTATGCAAAAAGAGCACGCCAAACCGCGCCGGCGCGGAACTGGGCGGATCGTATAGATCAACTCTTTTGCCGCCGATGGTTGCTTGGCTCCAGGTGCCATGCATTAAAGCAGCTCCAACAGACTCACGTCCTGCAGGTGTTGGGGTTTGGGAGAGGTTTATCAAACGTTGCCGCCGCCAAGGCGGGCCGGCAAAATGACTGCACTTGCGTTTGAATCTGCCGGTCATTATGGCGAAACCACCAGGTCATGGCAAGCGTCAGCACTGCCCCAACAATTACCAGGCCGCCCAACCAATACCAGCCCGCGCCGAGTGCGGTCGAGCCGATGGCGATGGGGCGTTCCTGAAGGGCGGCGGTCTGTGCAATCAACAGAATGGTGTTGAGGGCGACATTGTTGCCCGCTGAGTCCAAACGGCCGGAAAGGTAGCCATAGCGTTTGAAGAAATAGCCGTCCACGGCCACCCGGCGGTTGAGATTGTCGCCAAGTTCAATGCCGGCGGGTTTGTGCGCCAACACCACGCATACCGGATGGGTGCCGGGCTGATCTAAATAAATCCACGCCTCGTACAAGACGCTGATGGGGGCATGACGCGGTGGATCGAGCTGTTTCAAGCGAACAAGACGGCCTTCGATGTGGACCACTTGACCGCGGTATTTGGCTGGCTCACCGTATAAATGGCCAAACGTCAAATGGCGGTTTTGTTCAGCTGCCCGAGCGAAAGCTTCGGTAGCCGTGATCGATGAAAAAATGACGGCCTTCCAGTAAATTGCGTCCTCATCGCGTGCCTCGGCCGGCACTTCCAACGGCAACGCTTGTTCCCAATTGCCGAATGGCTGGTCATCGCGGACGCCGACGAGCAAGCTCGGATCGAGCATGGGGACAGAGTCCACACTCTGAGCGTCCACCGTGAAAACGCAAAAAGCGATCATCACCACGGCCGATAGCCGATAGCCGACAGCCGATAGCCGATTTTTGCTGTTTTGAGATTTCATCGCTTCTCACCAGAGCGCGTTGCCCGAAATTCAATAGCCGTGAAACCAGCCGCACGAATCACATCCTGGACGGCCATCAGCGAACCGTAGGAAACCTGGCGGCCCGCGTCGATGCAAACGGGCAATGGTTTTGCTTGTGGTGTTTGCTGACTTTTGCCGAGTTCTTTCGCCAGCTTTTGCAAAACAACATCAAAATCTTCCCGGGTTTGGATAGCACCAATCAGCGTGGGTTGTGAATCGCCTGACCGTTTCAAAAAAATCGCTTGGGGCGGGCCCAGTTCCGGTGACGCCTGCAAAAAAACAAGCAACCCCGGCTGACCGCCACTAGCATTCGCGGCCGGCAAGAGCGAACCGTCCACTGCCGCTTCACTCGCCGGCGGTTGATAGGTCAAGATGAAAAACGCCAACAGCTGAAAGGCCATATCGAGCATCGGCGTGATGATGATGCCCAGATCGACCCCGCCGTCGGTGTGTTGCCGCTTGCGTCGTCTCATGGCAGCGTCCTCATCCGGACTGTTTGATCACTCGTAATTGCCAACTATGGCACCCGGCCCGGCTGCAGTCATCGAGCGTGTCCCAGATATGGCCACACGAGGCATCCTTATCGCCGCGCACGACCACAACAACATCAAGCGGCTTGCCCCGGCTCTGGGCGCGAATCTCGTCCTTGCGTGCTTGAAGATGCCGTTGAAGATCCTCGAAAGTGTGCATGATAACGCCATTTGCAATGCGTTCACCATTCTTGCCGACAGTGATAAACACCAGATTTTCGCCAGTGTTCAAAAGCGGCATGGCCGATTGCACCACCGGCAAATCGACGCCCGCATGGGTTTGATCGGCGCGCACGAAATTCACCGTCAACATGAAAAACATGATCAGCTGCAAGACCAGGTCCAGCAGTGGCGTCAGGTTGATGTCGAGACGATTGTGCGTCATGATTGCTCACGCAGCCGCGTGCTCTGTCGCACTCGGCTCCTGGTTGTCCGCGGTTTCAGAGTGCGACTGATGGTACATCTGCGTCAACAAATCATCGGCCAAATTGCCGACTTCCAGGGTCACGCGCACCAGACGGTTGCGGAAAAACGTGTAACAAAAGATCGCCGGCACCGAAATCGCTACGCCCAGCAAAGTGACAACAAGGGCGTGCGATATGCCGCTGGCCAGCTCTTCTGATTTGGGAGTGCCGCCCTTGGACAATTCCATGAAGCTCTGAATCA
>DASRAT010001096.1:0-4081 GCA_035638015.1 Gemmataceae bacterium
GATGACGCGGGTGTCGACGCGGATGGTCCGGCTGTCGCCGACACGCTCCAGCTCCCGCTCCTGCAGCACCCGGAGCAGCTTGACCTGGAGCTTGGGGCTCATGCTGGCGATTTCATCGAGGAAGATGGTGCCGCCGTGGGCCGCCTCGAACCGGCCGGTCTTGTTGTCCACCGCCCCGGTGAACGCACCCTTGATGTGGCCGAACAGCTCGCTCTCCAGCAGGCTTTCGCTAAGGGCGCCGCAGTTGACGCGGACATAAGGCCCGTCGGCACGCTGGCTCAGGCGATGCACGCCACGGGCGACCAGTTCCTTGCCGGTGCCGGTCTCGCCGACGAGCAGCACGCTGGCCCGCGTTGGGGCCACTAGCCTGGTCAGGCGGTAAACGTCGCGCATGGCGGCACAATCGCCGACAATGCCGGGGAGAGGAGCGTCCAGCGGTCCTTGGGGTGGCGAAACGGCCATTGCTACAGGAGAGAATGGAGGATGTTCCTAAACGACTACGCGATGCTGGGAAATTGCATTGTATACTGCGCCTCACATTCTTCCTTGTTATTCCTTTCTATCTTGAGGAAGGCTCTTGCCGGCGGCGCTAAGCAAGGCCGCCAGGCGATCTACGGATAAACGTGGATCGTCGAGCAATACGCCAGGCATCTCGGTGCGGACGTAGACGGACAAATCACCGCCGGTCCAGCCTTGATCCAGCAGACGTTCACTGATGAATTCCAGGCATTTGTCGCGAAGCTGGTCGGTTTGCCGCGACAAATTGCCTTCGTGCTTGCCCAGCACGGCCGCCACCTCGCGCTGACTGAGGCGATAACGCAAACGTAGGCCAAGAATCATTAACTCGGCGTCTTTGAGGCCGCTCAGACATTCGTGGGCCGCCAGGCAAAAGGCTTCATGCCAGCGCGGGTCGCCGTCCAGCTCCGGCAGCGGCAAAGCCAGGTCGTCCTCCGGCAAGGCCTGCGTGCCAGCCCGGCGGCGCAACTGCGATATGTGCCAATTTTGGAAGACACGGATGAGCCAGGGCACCAACGGTCGTTGACCGTCGTAACGCTGCAGCACCGGCATCGAACCGTCGTGCTCAGCGATGATGAGATGGCCCCAAAACTCATTGACGGCGCTATCTTGCTTTTCCTCATCGCGCGGGTAAAGCCGGGCCGCCCGCGCCCGCAACGCATCCATGAGCAGACAGTCGGAACGTCCGGCCCGGGCGGCGAACAGCGTTTCCCAGGCTCGTTCGATGCCTTCCAGGCAGGCGGCGGTCAGGAACCAATCGATGGGGTAGAGGTTGTCGAGGTAATGCGTCCACGTCGCGTCCACGCCGGGTTTGGCGACAAACACGCCAAAGGTGCGCTGGAGATGGCGCTGGCAAACCGTCATGTCCAGGGCGATGGTGGGCATTTGCAAGCGGCAGAAGTGATACAAGAGGGTCAGGCGCGGTTGCAACTGGACCGGAAAAGGCGTGGGCGGCAAACTGGCTGCCGGCGCCGCTGTCTCCGCGCTGCGTCGCCCGGCACGGTCGGTGCCCATATCTTCGCCCCCGTTCAAATGCTGGAATTCTCCAACAATTAGTGTAAGCAACGTGGACGGATGGCTCAAGGGGCATAGCTTTGCAGTGCGGTAACTTGTTACCGATTTCGAGCGAATGTGACCATGTGATCGCTTCAATCCCCCCGTTTGGTTTCAATCAAAGCCCCGGATTCACTGACTCGAAAGCGGCGACAAGTCGCCGCACTCCAAAGCGCCCGTGGGATTGTGTCATTGCGAGTTTGAGCCGGCCTCATTATCATTGCAGGCGGTAACTTCCCAGAACTTTGAAGGAGTCCAGCGCATGCTTCGCAAGCCCTTTTGTCTCGTGCTGTTGATCGCCGCCGGTTTGCTATTGCCCGCACAAGCGGTGCGGGCCCAGGCCCAGGAGCCCAAGGCGACGCGGCTGCCCATCACCGTCAAGGACGTGGACGCCTCTTTAGAAAATGAATGGTTCGGCCTCTATGTGCAAGGCAAGAAAATCGGTTACATGTATAGCGGCCGGGCCAAGGTCGAGGAGAATGGCGTCACGATCTACCGCGAAAAATTGCGGATGACCATGAAGCTTCAATCGGCGGGCCAGAAAACGGAGCTATTGGTCGAGCAAACCATGGACTTCGAGGGCAAGCCCCCCTTCCGGCTGCTGAAGGGCGATTATCTCAGCAAAAACGAGCAGATCACCGAGCACATTACGTTAGCCGCCAAGGGCAAGGGCTACGAGGCTTTTATCACCGTTGGCGGCAACAATCAAAAGAAAACCGTCGAACTGGACTTCAACCTGGCCGACTCCATGTCGTCGGAATTATGGCTCAAGAACCAGCCGAAAATCGGCGACAAAATCACCAGCAGTGACCTCGACATGGAAGATCTCAAGATCTACTTGGTCACCGCGGAATTGGCCGCCACCAAGGTGTCGGTCGTAAATGGCGTGAAGGTGAAATTCCACGAAGTCAAGAGTCTCAGCCACAAGAACAACATCACCTCGGAATCGCGTTATGACGAAAAAGGTCAATTGCTGTCGGGGTCGATTGCCGGCCTTTTGGAGATGCGCCGCGAAAGCGAGGAAGACGCCAAGAACACCGAATTCAGTTCCGACCTGTTCGTCCTGGGCATGGCCAAGCTGGACAAAGGCATCGGCGAGACGGACCGGCTCAACGGCCTCATCCTGGAATATGAAAGCAAAGACGGCCCGATTTTCCCGGACTTCTCGCGGCAAACGGTGGTGGACAAGGGCAAGGGCGTTTATCAAATTCGCCTCGGCAAGGACAACGGCAAAAAAGTGAAGGCCACCGAAAAGGAAATCAAAGACGGCCAATCCGAAACGCTCGCTTATCCGATCAAGGACGCCAAGGTTTTGGAACTGGCCAAGAAAGCGGCCGGCGACGCCAAGACCGACCTGGACAAGGCCAAGAACATCTGCAAATTTGTGAAGGACTACATCCGCCCGCAATTGGCGGCGTCGGCCCCGAAGATGCACGATCTCATGGAGCGCAAGGAAGGCGATTGCAAGTCGTATGCGCTCATGTTCACGTGTTTGGCCCGCGCCGCAGGCTTGACATCGCGCGAGGTCAGCGGCTTTGTGTATATGGGCGACGGCATCCTTGCCTTCGGCGGCCATGCCTGGAATGAAGTGCTACTGGACGGTTACTGGGTGCCGGTGGATGCTTCGATGAACCAGGTCGACGCCGATGCGCAGCACATTTGTTTGGGGACCGATAAGGAATCGTCGAGCAATTTATTGAAGACGTTTGGGAAATTGAACTTCAAGGTCATCGAGGTGCAGCGGTAATCAGCCGAGCCCGCAGCGCCAGCAAGGCGGTCAACGTCATGATGTTGATCGCCTTGCTGGCGCTGCGGGCTCAATCGTGGGCTGCTGTTGGGTAAGGCAATGGAGCGTGCCCAGTCCCCAAACCAAATCGACGGCATGTATGCCGACGACGATGCGGTTTGGAAACAACCCCGCCAGGATGTTCAGCGCCACGCGATCATTGGGATCGTTGAAGGTCGGCATCAGCACGCGGGTGTTGGCGATGTAGAAATTGGCATAACTCGTGGGCAGGCGTTGGCCCTGAAAATAAATCGGCGCCGGCATGGGCAACTCGACGATCTTCAGTGGTTCGCCTGCCAGATCGGTCATGCCCCGTAAGCGTTCGAGGTTCTCCTGAAGCGGTTCATAGTTGTCATCGCCGCGATCTTGTTCGACCACCGTGATCACCGTATTAGGCGTGACAAAACGGGCCAGGTCGTCGATGTGGCCGTGGGTGTCGTCGCCGGCGATGCCGCGGCCGAGCCAGAGCACTTTCTTGATTCCCAAATACTGGGCGAACACCTGTTCCAGGTCCGTCCGCGTCATGCCGGGATTGCGGGCTTGCACGTCGCTGAGCAAACATTCCTCGGTGGTCAGGAGCAGACCCTGGCCGTTGACCTCGATGCTGCCGCCTTCGAGGACAATGGGCGCGTCCCACACACGCTTGCCGCTAAGCTCTGGAATCTTGCGGCCTGCCGCATCGTCACGCTGCCAATTGTCGTACTTCGCCCACGCGTTGAAGCGCCA
>DASRAT010001097.1:0-3741 GCA_035638015.1 Gemmataceae bacterium
TGGGCGGGATGCGTTGGGGTGAAGACGGATCCGATGCCATAGCCCACCTCCGCGCCCTTTATCGCAGTGAACCGGACCAGTGGGAGACGTTCTGGGCCATCGCGGCGTAGCTTCGGATACCTATTAAAATGACGCTTACCCTCCGGTCCTTTATCCGGAACCAGGAGAAGATCATGGCCATATCCAGTGCAGCAACGATTAGGAAGCACTTTGGTAAACTGCGGGATCCCAGGATGCGTCGGCGCCGCCGCCATCATTTGTTGAACATTGTTACCATGGCAATCTGTGCGGTCGTCGCCGATTGCGACACGTGGCAAGATATCGGCATCTTCGTCCAAAAGCGTCAGGATTGGTTCAAGCGCTTTCTGAGCCTCCCCGAGGGCGTGCCCTCGCATGACACCTTTGAACGTGTTTTTAGCCGCCTGGATCCCGCTGCTTTCGGAGCGTGCTTTCAAAGTTGGGTTGAGGCCGTTAGCGAGTTGGTTGGGCTACCTCATATCGCCATCGACGGCAAGACGCTGCGGCGCTCCTTCAATCGCGCCGCTGGCTTGGGACCCTTGCACACCGTCTGTGCCTGGGCCGTCAAACAACACCTGACCTTGGCTCAAGTGGCTGTAGATGGCAAATCCAACGAAATCACGGCGATACCGCGGCTATTGGAGTTACTCGACGTGCATGGGGCCTTGGTGACCATTGACGCGATGGGCTGTCAAAAGGAAATCGCCGCCAAGATTGTCGGCGGCGGGGGAGATTATTTGTTGACGGTCAAAGACAACCAACCGAACCTGCTGGAGGACATCCGCACCACCGTGGAACAAGCACTCGATGGCACAATTCCCGCCGAGCAAGTGGATCATTACGCGACCCAAGAATGTGGTCACGGTCGCGACGAAGAGCGGTCCTACACGGTCATCCACAACGTGGAAGGTATTCGGGAGCGGCAGTCATGGTCCAAGTTGACAGCCGTGGGAATATGTTACAGCGAACGCACGGTGAATGGTAAGTCGAGCAGTGAAGCGCGTTTTTTCATAGGCAGTCGGCGTATGAATGCCAAACATTACGGTGATGCGTTGCGAAGTCATTGGGGAATTGAGAATAGTTTGCACTGGAAGTTGGACATAACTTTCGATGAAGACAGCAGCCGCGTCCAAAACCGCAACGCCGCTGAGAACTTTGCCTGGCTGCGGCGGATGGCAGTGAGTTTGCTCAAGCGAAATCCGACCAAACTCAGCACGCGCAGCAAACGCAAAGCCGCTGCCTGGGACCCTGATTTTCTCGAAGAAATCGTCGCCGCCGGCCCTAAACTAGGGAAGGGTTAATGCGTTCGCCCTGCCGTGCCCACCAATGTCGAGTCATCTATTCAAGCGTTGAAGGAGTTGGCTTACAACGGGGCTTCCCACAAGAGCGAAAATTGGACGTACTCACGGGCGGGCTGGTCAGATTGGGGATTGACGGCATCTTCAATGCAATTGACTTTGCCATTTGTCACCGAGTCATTGACCATGTCTTTTACATTCCGCCGCATGTGAATCCCGGGCTATTCAAATGCGAAGGACCTGTGTTAACTTTGTGTTTTGCGGACTCAGGTGTGGAGGATAGACCTAGTCGCTTTGGGTCGACGGAGACGCCGAATCAATCGCTGGCGGTTTATGATCGGGAGATGGTGCTGGATTAGGAACCGCCTGTTCTTGGCCCGGGGCTTCTTTACGCCGGAGGCGTTACAGCGATTAGCCGGGGTTGAGCGAAGCGATACCCCCGGAAACGATGGGCAACCTTTGCCCGCGACCCCGGCAGGGGTCGCAGCGAATTGCGGGAACCGAGTCGCGGCGACCCCTACCGGGGTCGAGAATATTACTGGCATGAAAACCGGTGGTGTCGCTGCGCTCAACCACCGGCTAATCGTTGCAACGCCTCCGGCGTAAAAAGACGGCATGACAACAACAAATCAGAGAACCGGTGTCTCCGGATTGATAGACGCCGAGCTTGAATTGCTCGACAATGCCGCCATGCGAGGGGGAACCCGCGCTTCATTTCGCACGGAGTTTTTTAAGTATCACTACAACCGACCGTGCCACGGCCTTGACGACGCCACATTGTACGCCACGCTGGATCGATTCGAGAGCCTGGGTTGGACAACGGGAAGAAATTGGTCAACGCATTGGTCAAAAACAGATCGAACTGTGGAGTTGACAGATAAGGGCGGCGAACTCTGGGAGGCCGAGCGATTGCCGGATTGGGGCCGTTACGTAACAGATTCGGGTGGAGGGTGGATTTGTAGTATGCCGACTCGACACCGTGTCAAAATTTATGGCTTCTCTCAACGCATTGTTCGCGAATTCTTTGACATTGGCAGGAGTTGCGGTTTCTTTGACCTCGACGTAGGCCCCCTTCGCTTGGCGGTTGCCACGCGGCCTTGGATATACTGGAAACCGCCGCGGGCAGTGCATCTGCTTTCATGGTGGAGTGAGTCTTTGGCTCCCCCTGACGGACAGGACCTAGCGGCGGTGATCGCGTTCGGTAAACGATGGCAATCGATGTGGGAACAATTGGAATCGATGCGGACATGGTGGCGATTCCCACACGAAATCGGCAAGCTTTGGGGACTGCCGAGGGTGGGTTAACCGACACCGATATTACAACTGAATGCTGGAATCAAGTGCCCATAATTCGGATGCACCTGCACGCCCTTTAGCCTGCTTCAGAAACACCGCCGAAATGAAAAAGTACCTCTATTCAACAGCCATGTTCCTCGTTGGACTGCTCATGGTGGTCTTGCTGCTGCCCACGATGCCCGCAGTGTGGCTACTCCCCGTCGGCACGGCACTTCGCTTCGGATTGCTTGAACTTGGTTTATTGCTCCTCAGCCTCGTGCCGATTGGCTGGTTATCGGTTTGCGTGCACGAATCAGGACATCTTTTGGGAGCGAAGTTGGCGCGATTGCGCTGGGTTTACGTGCAATTGGGCCCGGCTATTCTTTGGCGACTAAACGGCCGTCCTCGCCTTGGCTTCAGCAGTGTTTTTTGGTCGGGCGGCAGGGTTGGCGTCCAATCAAACGGCATTTCCGCGTTGCGGCCCCGCTTGGCCGTCTTTTACGCTTTTGCCCCAATGGCCAATTTGGTTGTTGCTTTTACTTGCCTTGCACTTGCCGCGAGATTCAACAGAGCCATAGGCGAAAAAATGCTTTCCGAGCAAGGCGGTGTATTCGACATCCAAGGCATTAGCTGGTATTTCGACGCCCTGGACAACCACGGCCGTCTCGGTGCATTTTTTGCCATCGCCGGCCTACTGAATTACTACTTGGCCGTGGGCAGCATGTTTCCTGGCAAAGGTGGCGAATTGAAGTATCCCACCGACGGCGCCTTTTTACTCGAATTGATTTTCGACGGGAACCGGGCCGAATCCCGTTACTTGCTGGCTGAACTGACGGGCGCTTTGTTAAATGGAATTCGCCCGCGCGATTGGAGCTCGGAGGTCGTTGACCGCATTCTAACCTTGCGCGAAGACTCTCCACGGGATGTCCGGGCCAATCTTTATGGCTACTACTTTGAAATAGACTGCGGCAACGTCGAGCGCGCCGGAGATTTGCTGGACCGCGCAATGGCGCACCTGCTCGGTTCCCCCAAGAGCGGTCAACCCGGTGTATTGGTGGAGGCAGCGTTTTTTGAAGCGCGCTATCGCCGCAATCCCAAAGGTCGGCAATGGCTGGACCAAATCAAGGAATCTACGCTTGAAGCGCATACC
>DASRAT010001098.1:0-12295 GCA_035638015.1 Gemmataceae bacterium
TCCAACGCCTGGAATCCGTGGGCTGCCGTCATGTTTTCGTGCCACGCAGCAGCCAATACGATCTGACCCATGAACAAGCCATTCGGCGATTGCTGCTGGAGCAGCGGCCGGAGGTCGTCATTCATTTGGCCGCGGTGGTCGGCGGCATCGGGGCCAATCGGCTCAATCCGGGCACGTTTTTCTACAAGAATCTGATGATGTGCAGCCAGCTAATGGAACAGTGCCGGCTGTTTGGCGTCGAGAAATTTCTGGCCGCGGGCACGATTTGCAGCTATCCGAAATTCACGCCCGTGCCGTTCAAGGAAGCCGATCTTTGGCAGGGCTATCCCGAGGAAACCAACGCGCCTTACGGCCTGGCCAAAAAGATGATGCTGGTGCAGTCGCAGGCGTATCGCGAGCAGTTTGGCTTCAATGGCGTCAATGTCATGATTGTCAATCTTTACGGGCCGGAGGACAACTTCGACCTGGAAAGCTCGCATGTCATACCGGCATTGATCCGCAAATGCGTGGAAGCCAAGGAGCGCGGCGACAAGGTGCTAACGGTGTGGGGGACGGGCAAACCGACGCGCGAGTTTCTTTATGTCGAGGACGCGGCTCGTGCCGTGCATTTGGCGGTGGAAAAACTCGATACATCGGAACCGGTGAACATTGGCTCGGGCCAGGAGATCGCCATCGCCGAGCTGGTGCAACTGGTTGCCGAGAAAACGGGCTTTCGCGGTGAAATCCGTTTTGACACGAACCGCCCCGACGGCCAGCCGCGGCGTTGCCTGGACGTGACCCGCGCCAAGGATTGGCTAGGCTTCACCGCCTCCACGCCGTTGGCAGACGGCCTGGAAAAAACAATTGCCTGGTATCTCGCGCAGCGCCGTCAGGCGCTGGCCAAAGCCGGCTGAAATGGCGGCCCCGTCCGATTCCCGCCTGGTGGCAAGGAGGCAACCCATGCAACAGCAGCCCAAAAAACAAGTCGCTCGCAAGTGCTGGTGCGGCTATAATGCGCTCGCGGAATTCTCGCCAGAATACGCCCTGTGCGAAGCTTGCGGCACGCTGGTTTGCCAGGTCGGCCTGGCGGACGAGGGCACCGTCGTCCGCAACGATGATGCCGATTTTTACGGCAAGAATTATTGGCTGGGCCACATGGCGGACGACTTCGGCATGCCGAAGATTCAGGAGCGCGCCCGCCTGGATTTGCCGGAGCGGTGCAGCTTTTGGCTGCGCCACATGCTGAGTTTTCGCTTGCCGCCGGCCAGGGCTCTGGAGTTGGGGGCCGCACATGGCGGCTTCGTGGCCATGATGAGCATGACCGGCTACGACGCCCTGGGGCAGGAAATGAGTCCCTGGGTGGCGGATTTCGCTCGCGCCACCTTCCGCGTGCCGATGCTGCTGGGCCGGCTCGAACAACACAGTCTTACGCCAGGCTCGCTGGATGTCATTGTGGCCAATGACGTGATGGAGCATTTTCCCGACCCGTTGACGACGCTCAGCGCCGCCGTACAGTTGCTGGGCCCTAACGGCATCCTGATCATTCAAACTCCTGATTTCGTGGAAGGCACAACCTACGCCGAGATGGTGGCGCGGAATGACCGTTTTCTGGAGCACATGCGGAAGTCGGATGAGCACCTTTACCTTTATAGCAGGCGGGCGGCTCGCCTGTTGCTATCGCGTCTGGGGCTGGACCACGTCGAGTTTTGCCCAGCGATCTATGACTATGACATGTATTTCGTGGCGAGCCGGCAGCCGGTTCAGCGACACAATGCGGATGAAATTGCCGCTTGTCTGGAGTCGTCGCCGCAAGGGCGTTTAGTCCTGGCCTTGCTCGACAAGGGCGAGGAATGCCGGCAGGTGACGCGGACCTGGCAGGAAGCGGAGGCCGACCGGGCGGTGCGTTTGGAAGCCGTCAAGGAATTGGAGCAGCAGCTCAGCGCCAGTGAAGTGGACCGCGCAGCCAGGCTCAAGAATATGCAAGAGCTGGATCGGCTGCTGGCGGCGAGCGAGGCCGATAGCAATGCCCGCCTCCGCGCCATCATGGAGCTGAGCCGCAAATTGCTGACGGCCGAAGGGGAGCAGCAAAACCACCTTCAGATCATTCAGCGGCAAGACCAGATCATCAAGAAGAACCAGGCCACCATTCGCGCCTTGCGCAAGGCACTCAGGCTGCCGGAGTCGGAGCTGCCGAGCGGGCTGGGCATCGACTGGAAGGGGCTGTCCAAGAAATTCGCGAAGATGCTGCTGCCCAAGGCGATTCGCAGCCGTCTTCGCGAACGGCGATTGAAGCGCGTCAGGGTTGGCAGGATTGCCGAAAAGCTTGGCGTCACACATGACGCGCCGCGTACTTGATGAAGGCCCGGCAGGCAAAAGAATGGACAGGAGCGAAATCCTGTCCGCCAGCAGAATCAGAATTCGACATAATTGCCTTGTGATGGATTTGGACATGACACGGTCCGCACGGATGCTATTACCGATGATACGTTCGGCCATGGGACACCTGCCCGCGGTGGTGGACCGCCCGCCCACGGTGGCGGTGGATCTGACGCCGTGGCCGTTGCCGGCCTCCAATGGCTTTGACGCAGCCGCGGTTTGCCGATTGTTGCAAGCATTGTGCGAATACGAAACGGATTGGCGCTGGATCTTGCTGACGGCGCCGGGCAATCACGAGTTGTTCGGGCATCTGGACGGGTTGCAAATGCGGCGTCATTGCGTGACGCCAGTCCGCCCGCCCGTGCCGCTGCCCACGAGCATGCGACCGGAAGCCGTGGGCCGTCGCCTGCGGCTGAAGCGAGCGGCCTATCGCTTGCTAGGGCTGCCCCGGCCTCCGGTGGCGATGATGCAAGAAACCTTGCTGCGGCAGCTTCACGCCGACCTCATGTTATGCCCGTTCGGCGGCAGCCATGCGTATGACGGCACCGTACCCATGGTGGCGCTGTGGAACGACCTGACCTTGTTGCATTATCCGCAGTTTTTATCGCCGCGGCAGCGTGCGGCGAGCGAGACGCTGTTCAAGCAAGCGGTTTATCAGGCCGACAAGGTGATCTGCTTTTCCGGGCACGCGCGGGCCGAGATACTCAACATCACTCAGGTGGAGGAGCGCCGCGTCGCCAGCCTGCGGCCGCAACCCATGGCGCGGCTGCCGCATCTGGGTCGAGCCGAAGTGGCGGCCGAGTTGAATCAACTTGGCCTGGGCCACGGAAAATACCTGTTCAATCCAGGCGAATTCACAGAAGACGGCAACCACAAGCTGCTGCTGGTGGCTTTGGGGATGATTCGGAATCAGCATCCGCGAACCGACTTGAAAATCGTCTTCAGCGGCTCAGCGACCGCGGCGCGGCAGGAAATGCAGGACGCGGCGGCCAGCATGGGCCTGGCGGACCACGCCGTATTCGCCGACGCGGAGATGCCTCGGAAGCAAGCGGCTCTGTTGCAAGGCTGCCTCGCGGTCATGATGCCTTTCCTGGAAGCGACCGCCGCGCCGCTGCTCTTTCAGGCCATCGAATTCAGCAAACCCATTTTGTGCAGCGACCTGGCGGATCTGCCCGAGCCTGTCCGCGCTGCCGCTTTGGTCTTCGACCCTACCAAAGTTGCCCAAATCGTGAGTGTCCTGGAACGGCTCACCGGCACCGGGGAGTTGGCGGGCGAACTGGCCGAGCGCAGTCATCGCCAGGCTGCGGCTCTGGGGGGGCCTCGCCATCTGGCCTGTGACATGGTGGACGTGCTGGAGGATGTGCTGCACTCGTCGCATCGCTCTCGCAACGCGATCAAGACGGTATATCCCGACGCCTGGACCAGCGAGCGCATACTTGTCACCTGCGCGGCGGCCTCGGAGCCGCGGACGCTTCATCTGACTTTGGAAACCCCCCCATGGTTTCCTTGGGGATTTCAGCGCGTCCACCTTTTGGAGAACCGGCACACCACCGGCAAATTGTACAAGCTCAAACGGGGCAGGACGCTGACGATCAAGCGGCCGTTGCCGCGCGAAGGCGGCTGCCTCGAGTTTCTGCTCGACCCGCCGTTGATTCCGGCCGCCCTGGGTCTGGGCGACGACGACCGTTTGCTCGGCTGCATCTGCCGTGAATGCACGATCACGGGTTCGTCCTCGACGGCGGCGCTGCACCCCGCGGGAGACGCCAAACAATGACGCTATCGATCTCCGTCATTACGCCGTCTTACAATCAGGCCGCGTTCATCGGCCGCACCATCGACAGCGTGCTGGCACAGAACGTCGCCGAGCTCGACTACACGGTCGTTGACGGCGGCAGCGACGACGACACGGTCCGCGTGCTGGAGCGTTACGGCGGCGGCATACGCTGGGTGTCCGAACCGGACCGGGGCCAGGCCGACGCGGTCAACAAGGGGATTCGCTGGACCCGCGGCGACATCATTGGTTGGCTCAATTCTGATGACATCTACTACCCCGGCGCCGTTCGGGCCGTGCTCGAGCATTTTGAGGCCGACCCTGAATGCGATCTGGTTTTTGGCGATGCCAATCACATCGACGAAAACGATGAGATTCTCGAGCCTTACCCGACGCAGCCGTGGAGCTCGGATCGTCTCAAAGAGGTTTGCGGACTTTGTCAACCGGGCGTTTTTTTTCGGCGCCGATTGGTGCAGCAGCATGGCGACCTGGATGAAAGCTTGCAGTATTGCATGGACTACGAGTATTGGCTGAGGCTGGCGGACAAGGGCGTGCGCGTCCATCACCTGCGGCGGGTGCTCGCCGGCTCGCGGCTTCATGCCGCCACCAAGACGCTCGGCTCGCGCGTCAAGGTGCACCGCGAGATCAACGACATGATGCGGCGGCGTTTTGGCCGTGTGCCCGACCGTTGGTTATACAACTACGCCCACAGCGTTCTCGACGACAGGGGAGTGCCGCGCAGCAAGACGGGGCGGTTCGCTCTTGGGCTGTCGGTGCTGTCGTGCTATGCCTCGCTGCGCTGGAACCGCCGCATTTCGCGGGCGTTGCTCGGCACCGCGTCGCGTTGGGTTTGGCAACACTCGGTTCACGCCTTGAAGGAGGCCTGGTCATGAAGATCGGCTTCGACGTCAGTCAAACGGGGGCATTGCGGGCGGGTTGCGGCTACTTTGCCGACAGCCTCATTCGCGCTTTGGCCGCCGGCGCCACGCCGCATCAGTTTGTGCTGTATCCGACCTTTGGCAATTTCTTCCTTGACCCAAATTGGGAAAGCAATACCTACGCGCCGGAACAGCCCAACTTTTCGCGCGGCCTGGCGCACACCGAATTTGACCAGCAATATGCGTTTTGGACGACGCCGCCGGCCGATTTTGAGGAGCAGATCGGCGGGCCCGATCTGGTGCATGCCAATAACTTTTTCTGCCCCAAACAGCTCGAACATGCCCGCCTGGTCTATACGCTTTATGACCTGTCCTTCCTGGAAAACCCACAATGGACGCAAGAAGCCAACCGGACCGGTTGCTTCGAGGGCGTCTTCCAGGCCAGCTTGCATGCCGATCACATACTTGCCATTTCGCATTTCACGAAACGGCATTTCCTGGAGATCTTCCCCCACTATCCCCAGGACCGCATCACCGTCGCTCACCTGGCCAGCCGATTCACCGATGTGGCGCAGGCGGCCCAGCCTGAGCCATGCAAGCAATTGCAGCCGGACAAGTTTTGGTTATGCGTAGGTACTTTGGAGCCGCGCAAGAACCATGCCCGGCTGTTGCAAGCTTTCGCCAAGCTCAAAGCTCAGTCGGGAGGTCGCACGCTGCCGCTGGTGTTGGCCGGCGGCAGGGGTTGGTTGACGGATGACCTGCATCGCTTGATCGCTCTCTTGGGTTTGGCCGACGATGTGGTGCTGCCCGGTTATGTAGACGATCAGACATTGCAGTGGCTTTACGAGAATTGTTTCGCCGTCCTGTATCCGTCGCTGTTTGAGGGTTTCGGCCTGCCGGTGCTGGAGGCGATGAGCTTGGGGGCCGCCGTCATTACATCAAACACCACGAGCATTCCCGAGATTGCAGGCGATGCGGCATTGCTGGTCAATCCTCTGCGAGAAGAGGAGATTTTGGATGCAATGTTGCGGCTGCTAGCTCAGCCTGAACTCCGCGGCAAATTGCGTCAACAGGCCCAGGTGCAGGCGCGACGATTCTGTTGGGCCGACGCGGCGCGGACAACGCTGGAGTGCTATGAGCAAACCCTTTTGTCGCCGCGTTTGAAGGACACCTTGGTGAAGCCTTTTGTTTCGGAGCGGTCGCCGGCGGCTTGCTTGTTGGAAAAGACGGCGTAACAAGAGGATGCCCCATGAGGATCGGCATCGAAATGCGGCTGGTAACGATGGGCGGCGCGGGCGGCATCGCCATGCTGCTGCGCGGCGTGCTGCGCTCGTTGTTTGAGCGCAATCCTCAGCATCAATTCACTTGTTTCACTACGGTTTTCAACCGCGGCCTGCTTGGCGACGTGCCGGCCAATGTCGAGTTGAACACGTTGCCACTTGGCAGTTACTTTGAAGACGTCGGCAAGCTCTGCGCTCTGAAAAACGTGAATGTCCTCTTTCGCGGCTACCCTCTGGAGCAACACGTCGATTTTCCGCTGCACCGGCAAATTGTTGAGATCCCGGACATTCAGCACGAATACTTTCCCGAGTTTTTTGACGAGGCGAGCTTGCGTTCGCGGCGGGCGGCGTTTGGCAAGGTACTGGCGGGCGCGGGGGCCATTGGCACCATCTCGGATTTCGCCCGGCGGACATTGCTGGAGCAACCGGGCACGCGTTGCCGCGACATCTTCCTCATGTGCCCGGCCCTGCAGGTTGAACATCACCGAAGCGAAGCGCTTACCGACTCCGAGCGAATGCTGATTCCAACGGGCGATTATTTCCTATTCCCTGCGAATCTTTGGAAACACAAAAACCATGCCCGCGTGCTGTCCGCCTTCGAGCGCTTGCTGAAGGCGACCGACCGACGCGTGCAGTTCGTTTGCACCGGACACCCCGACGGCTGGGATGCCTACCAAAAGCAATTCGGCCATTTGCCGATCCGTCATCTCGGTTTCGTGCGGCCGGCGCTGCTTCGCAAACTGCTCGAGGGGGCCAGAGCGCTGGTGTTTTTCTCGCTTTACGAAGGCTTTGGCATGCCTCTCCTGGAGGCCTTTGACGCGGGCACACCGGTGCTGTGCAGCAATACGACGAGTTTGCCCGAAGTGGGCGGCGACGCGGTGCTGAGCTGCGATCCCACCGACATTGACGCCATGAGCGGTCTCATGGCCCGCATCTTTCAAGAACCGGAGCTGGGGCAGGAGTTGGTGCGGCGCGGCAAGGAGCGTTTGAAGGCGTATAGCTGGGAGCAGTCTGCTGATAATCTCATGGCCGCGTGTGAGCGTGTGGGCCGGCCCAGGATGCAACCATTGCCGTCCATCACAAGCTGGCCGCGATTGGCGTTGGTCACGCCTTCCTTCAATCAAGGCCGTTTTTTGCGGCGGACGATTGATAGCGTCCTGGCGCAGCAATACCCGCAGCTCGATTACATCGTCATGGATGCTGGTTCGAGAGACGAAACGCTCGACGTGTTGCGCTCCTACGGCGAAAGAGTCAGGTGGATCTGTGAGCCGGATCGCGGGCAATCGCACGCCATCAACAAAGGGCTGGCGTTGGTCAAGGGCGACATTGTCGGTTATTTGAATTCGGATGACACGCTGCTGCCGGGAGCGCTCGAGAAAGTCGCCAGGCATATGCTGGCCCATCCTGAGTGCGACCTGGTTTACGGCAAGGCCCATTTCATTGACGCGGACGATCGAGTTATTGGGGATTACAATACGGCCGATTATTCTTTTGAGCGGTTGATGGAAGATTGTTGCATTTCTCAGCCGGCAGCATTCTGGCGGCGGCGCATCGCGGACAAGATCGGCGCTTTTGATGAAGCGCTGCATTTGGCGATGGACTACGATTACTGGCAGCGCATGGCCCTGGCGGGCGGGCGGATCGAACATTTGCCTGAGTTTCTGGCGTGCACGCGCATGCATGAGGACACCAAGACGCTGTCGCGGCGGACAGCGGTGTTTGACGAAGCGATTCGCGTGTCGATGAAAAACACGGGGGCCGCGTCGCTGGCTTATTTTCAGGGGCTGTGGCATCACCGGTTGTTTGAGAAGAGCCACTGGGAGTGGTTTTTACGGCGCATCCCGCATGCGGCGAATGTGGCCAAGGTCGCGGGCAGGTTGCACCATCGCTGGGCCAACAGGGCGACTTACAGCAACCGGGAATTTCTGCGCGACACCGGTCAGGCGCTCAAGAAACGCGTCAAGAAAAAACTCAAGCCGCTGGTCACGCTGGCGCAACCTTTTGTGAAATATGTCAGCCGAGCGAGGGCGAAGCAGCTGCTGGGCGCGACGCCCAAACAGGTCGTGGGTTACTGGGGCGATAACTGGATGGCCGAGACGTGTGTCGTCAGGCTCAAGGAGAGCGCGGGGGGGGAGGACATTGTCTTCTGCGGCATTGCCACGGAACCGATGGATTTGACAGTGACGGTGGATGACAAGGTCCACTGCGTTTTTCCGCTCAAGGGGCGCGAGCTGGAAAGCATGAAGTTTCACCTTGAGCCGGGCGGAAGCCGGAAGGTGGCGTTGCAATTCTCCAAGCACATGGTTGATAGCGCGGGCAGGAAATTGTCGTTTATGTTGCAGGGGACTAATCTGTTTGCTGAGCAGGACTTGACTTGATGACAACGCGGTTAGCGGCGAAGGGGTAAGGCATGGCTGGGGTCTTGGTGCTTGGAACGCGCAATCACAAGAAACGTCAGGAAATCGTGGAGATTCTCGGGGACCTCGGTCTTGAGCTACGCGATTTGACTGGCTATCCGCAGGCCCCGGAAGTGGTTGAAGACGGTGACACGTTTGAGGCCAACGCACGCAAGAAGGCATCGGAAGTGGCCAAGGCGCTGGGGCAATGGGTACTGGGCGAGGACAGTGGCCTGGTGGTGCCGGCGCTGGGAGGCAGGCCGGGAGTTTATTCGGCGCGCTATGCCGGCAAACAGGGCGACGACGAGGCCAACAATGAGCGGCTGATCGCCGAAGTGGCGGCGCTGATGGAAGACCAGCGGGCCGCGTATTATGTTTGCACGGCGGCCATTGCCAATCCAACGGGCGAGGTGCAAGCCGTCGTTGAAGGTCGTTGCGGTGGTGTCATGATTATAAAACGACGCGGCAGTGGCGGGTTTGGGTATGATCCCTTGTTTCTCATACCAGAATATCATCAGACGTTTGGCGAATTGTCATCGCGGGTGAAACATGCGTTGAGCCATCGGGCGCGGGCGCTGGCGAAACTACGGCCTTTCCTGAGAGAAAAGTTGGTGTAAGTGGGACGGCCTTCCCAGGCCGTCCGGAATTGAGGACGGCCTGGGAAGGCCGTCCCACCTAAGTTGAAGAACAAAAATGAGCAAGGAAGCCGTTCAACATTACAGCGCCCTCACCAGCGATATCACCGCGTTTCGCCACTACATGCAAAGCGAACGCGGGCTGGCGGAGAATACACTTCTAGCCTATGGCCGCGACCTTGACCGCTTTTCGGGATGGGTCGCCGGCGGCGGTCTGCCGGATTACTTGCATCCCAATGTGCGCCAATTAAGCGATTTTCTTAGTTTTTGCCGCGATGAAAAGCTGGCGCCGCCCAGCATCGCCCGACATTTGGTAGCGCTCAAAATGTTTTACCGCTTTCTTCGTTTGGAAGAGCGCGTGGACAGCAATGCAGTCGATCTGCTCAGCTCACCGACATTGTGGGAGCGGATACCGCATGTGCTCAGCCCCGAGAGCGTGGAGAAATTGCTGGCGTCGCCACAGCCACAGGAGCGTTTCTATCTGCGTGACAAGGCGCTGTTGGAAACGCTATATGCGACTGGCAGCCGAGCATCGGAAGTTGTGGGCTTGAAGATTCAGGACATGCACCTGGACGCCCGTTTTTGCAAGTGCTTTGGCAAGGGCAGCAAGCAGCGCGTAGTGCCCTTGGGCAAACCGGCGGTCAAGGCGCTGGAGGCCTACATGACGAAATTGCGGCCGAATTTGGTGCGGACAGCGCCGGATGCGCCGTGGGTCTTTGTGAGCCGCGGCGGCAAGGTGTTAACCCGCGAAATGTTGTGGATGCTGGTCAAGAAATACGCCGGCCGCGCCGGCCTGAATGCCCGAGTCAGTCCGCACACGTTGCGGCATAGCTTTGCGACGCATTTGCTTTCAGGAGGCGCGGATTTGCGGACGGTGCAGGAATTGCTGGGGCATGCCAATATTCAAACGACGCAGCTTTACACGCACGTGGACCGCGATCGGCTCAAGGCGATTCACCAGTTGTTTCATCCGCGGGCGCGCAAAAAAGAGGGCGAGCGCGGAAAGTAACAAATCCCTCACCTCCCAACTCCTCTCCCCGAAGCGGGGCGAGGGGGAGCAGGCTATTTCAAGAACTGCGCGTAGCCACTGAATTCCGCTCGGCCGACGCCTTTTTTGCGAGCAATCACTTGCTGCATCCTGCCCGTGGTGTCCTGATACTCCCACATGAAATCGTCGTCGTTCACCTTTTTTGTGGTGGTGCCTTTTTTCCAGTCCACCACTTCATCCAAAAACTCAAGAATCTTGTTGGTGGTCGGCAGCGACTCGAGCAGCAGGTTTTTGCCGGCCATCTTTTCGGCGCCGACGATCTTGACGGCGGCGGGAGTGTAGCCAGGATCTGTTTTGGTCTTCTTGATGCTCAGATAGGTCTCGCACTTTTTGGCGAGATCGCCGGCTTTGGCGTCGCCTTCGCCATACATGAAGATCATCGGCGTTTTGCCAATCCTGCCTGGGCGCTCGAGCATCTTTTGGACGCTGTAAGCGGCTTTGTTGGTGCCCATGGTGGGACTGATGCTGAGCCACACCGCTGCGGACACGGCCGTGCCTTCGGGGTTTTGACGGTCCAGCGCGCCCTGAGGCCTGCCCAGCGCGGGCGGCAAATAACGGAAGCGATGCCACTCTGAACTGAGCCATAAGGCCCCCAGCGTGGCGCCGTCACCCGCGCCGATCAGAATCAAATTCGATGAGTTGCAGTCAGGCTGGGCGTCCAAAAATGCCTTGGCGGTGGCGATATCGTTGGCCAACGCTGACACATATGCGGCCTGGAACTGCTCGTATTTGATCTCGGTGGGCCGGTTCTTGGCCGAGTATCCTTTGACGTACTGCATGTTCATTTTCTGGTCCCAGAAGCCAGGCTCGGCCGGTTGCTTGGGGTTCTTGGGATCATACGGTTTGCCGGGATTCACCGTGGTGCTGTCGCCGTGCCCGCGGAAATCGAACATCAGCACGGCGTAGCCCTTGGCTTGCAGTTTCTTGGCGAGGTTGGCCCATTCCTTGCCGCCGCTGTCGTTGAGCCCGTGCAGGAAGATTACGGCCGGCGCGTTGGCCTTGGAACTGGGATAGTAACGGCCTTTGAGCTCCACGCCATCGATGGAGGTCATGGTGGCGAGCTTGAAATCTTCTTTTTTACCTTGCAGTGGCGGCTCGGCGCCGGCCCTTGGGCCCGCTTCGGCAATGGTCAAAATCAGGCCAGCTGAGAAGATGAGAAATAGCACAGACCAACGGCAACAAAGCATCGGAAGAACCTCCGGTAAAGACATGCACCAACAAGACCGATCTTAGATCGTCCGGAGTGGAGTTTCAAGGCAAAGACTATGAGTGGCAAAGGATTCCGATCCTTTCAACTCGGGACAGGATCGGAATCCTGTCCTACGGCGGCGGAAAAAAGCAGCGCGGCGACGCCCACGGCGGGGGCAGCCAGGGGCGGCGCGGCGCTCATGCGGGAAGGGATTTCCCAAGCCCCTCCCAGCCGGCAACCCAAGTCTGGATCCTCCGAGTCATCTCTCTCGCTCCTTGGTAATGGAACGCGAAACCCATCAACTAGGGACGCCGGCCAGCGATCATTCTACCGGGAGTCTTCCTTGAGCAGAAGGATGGTCCTATCCCACGTATTGCCCCACGGGCAGGACCGCGACCCCCGCTGACACCGAATCAATCCATTGTCACCGCCTTTCTGAAAATCCGTTTTTTGTCCTTGGCGTAGTCCCACCGGGCACCTGACACGCGCCCGACAGCGGCATCGCCCCACTTCAAATTATGGAAAGCCTCCGGCCAATAGCCAGTCCCCCGCGCCCCCTATTCCGCGCCCCCGAGCTATTTGTCCAGCGCCGGCCTGTTTAACAGTTATTTCACATTTCAGAAATTAAGCCGGGCTTGACGGCAGCTGACAAAGCGGCATAATCCCGCCCGCTTGGACTGGTGGTTTCTCCCCTCTGAACAAGGAGACAGCGGCCATGAAGAAGTGCATATTGGCGATCGGCA
>DASRAT010001099.1:0-18402 GCA_035638015.1 Gemmataceae bacterium
AAGCCCGTTGCCACTGGATTCCAAGCCGTCACCAATGGGCAGTTGGCTGTGCTCGATGTGGCCACCATGCCCAACGGTTTCTACGTCCTCCGCCTGACCGCGCGCGACATGGCCGGCCGAGTGGCCCGTTCCGAAGCGGTCGTGGAAGTCCGCACCGCCACTAAACGATCCTTCGAGAAAACCGAAATTGATCTGACCGTGACGCTCGGGGGCACAACGGTGACCCTGGCGCGCGAGTACGACTCGACGCGGCGCGACCTGTCCGGCAAGTTTGGCAACGGCTGGCGGCTGCTGGGCCGTGAACTTGACGTGCGCACCAATGCGCCGTTGACTGGCCACGAGGACCAGGGTCTCTACTCCCCATTCCGGATCGGCACGCTGCTTTACCTGGACGCCCCGGACGGTACCGAGGTCGGCTTCCGGTTCAATCCGGTCCGGCATGACGAGCTAGGCGTGACTTACTTCACACCGGCCTGGGACTTGCTGCCCACCAGTCCGGTCGGCTGGACGCTGGCAACGTCCAACCTGAAACTGATGCGTGCAGGCGGCCTCTTTTTTGAGTTGTCCACAGGACGGCCGTACAACCCCAGCAGCCCCTTCTTCCAGGGCGTGGACTTCACGTTGACTGGCCCCGATCACACCGTCTACGGCGTGGACGCCGACCTGGGCATCGTGTCAGTCACAGCGCCGGGCGGCGGCACAGTGTTTGTCGGCGACAGCGGCTTCGTGGCCACCAACGGGGAATCGCTGCAGTTCGTCTATGACCACCAGGGCCGCATCGAGCGTGCGATCGCGCCGAACGGGAGCATCCTGGTATACACATACGACGCCGACGGCAACCTGGTGGCGGCGCGGTCTCTGAACACCGGCGCTGTGACGCGCTATGGTTATGAGCCGACGACGCACCACCTTGTTACCGCCGTGGACTCAACGGGTGCGGGAACCGCGGTCGTTTACTCGACTATTTCCCAGCCGACAGTGCAGCCGGTGGCGAGCAACCTGGGCACGCCCGCCCATTTCGCGGGGCAGGTTGTATCTGGTTCGTTGGCTGCGGGCGCGACCGAGCGCTACGCCTTCTCCATTCGGGCCAGTGAAATTCTGGCCGCGGCGGACGGCGAAGTGCTGTTGAGAGCGTCTGTGCGAGCCACGTCCGGCACGCTCCAGCCGGCCCTGCCGCAGATTCCAGGCCTGACTCCGCGCTCCACTTTCAGCAACGCCACGCGGGCGGACGCCCTGTTTACCATCACGCGCGAAGGGCTGTATCACCTCGTCGTCGGCGGGGCCGTTGGCACCGCGGGTGGTTACAATCTGCAAATCGCTATCGCGGGCGATCTTAACGCAGATGGAACCGTCGACGGTCTTGACAGCGCGGCCATGCTGGCGGCGCAAGGCTTCAGCGAAGGCCAGGCCGGCTACGTCTTCGCGGCCGATCTCGACGGCAACGGCGTCATTAACGCCACCGACACACAGATACTTGCACGCAACTACGGCTTCCTGGCCAACCGCGGCCCGGTGGTCAACCCGGCGGTGCCGGGCGTGTTGACACACGTGGGCCTCGGCGTCCGCGTGCCGCTCGACAAAGTCGTCACAGATCCCGACGGCGACCCTGTCATTTACCAACTCGTGGCGGCAACGGGCGGCACCGCGGCACTTAGCCCAGACGGCCGGTCCGTGCTGTTCACCCCGACGGCCGGTTATTTCGGCCCCGCCAGTTTTACCGTGACGGCCGACGATGGCTTCAGCGCTTCCGGCCCCGCGGTGGTTTCCATTCAGGTGTCCAACGCAGCATTGCTGCGCATTGACATTGCCAATCGCCAACCGCACCTGAGCAGCGGCGAACGCACAGCGCTACAGGCGGTCGGCGACTTCGCTGACCAGCAGAACGTGCCGCTCCTGGGCGACTACCTGACCTACGTCAGCAGTGCTCCCACGGTATTGGCGGTAGACGCGGTCGGGACGATGCGCGGCCTTACGACCGGTTACGCGGCGGTGACCGTTCACCGCGGTAATCTGGCGGCGGCGACGGCGGTCACTGTCGGCACGCCTGCCGACCCGAACTATCTGGTGCTCCACGGACTGTCCGTTTATCCCGAAGCGCTGACGCTGCCCGAGATTGGCGGTCAGCGTCAATTCCTGGTCCAGGGCACCGGCGCCAATTTGTCCCCCGCCGCCACCGGCACGCTATACGTCGTGGGTGACGGCGCCGTGGTCACGGTGACCGCCGATGGGTTTGCCACCTCGGCCGGCCTGGGCGACACGACGGTCACCATCATCAACGGGCCGGTCGAAAAGGTTGTGCCGGTCTCTGTCGTCAAGCCGGCCATCGGATCGGCGATCTTGGGCGCCGCCGGCGGCGTCCTGCAAGGGACGGACGGCACCACGCTGCAAATCGCCCCAGGTTCCTTGCCCGACGGGGTTACGGTGTCCCTGGCCCCGGTGACCAACGACGTTGTGGAACCGGGCTTCGACTCGGCCTTCAACGTCGGCAGCACCTTCAACCTGGATTTGAGCGGCTACGAGCTAACGCAACCGGCCCAGGTGATGGTGCCGACACCGGCCGGCTTCAGCCCTGGCTCCACGGTGTACTTCTTCAAAAAGGAACTTATCACCCGATCCAATGGCTCAACCGAGATCACCTGGATCCTGATCGAGTCGGGCCAGGTCGGCGCCGACGGCTTCACGCGCACGACCTCGCCGCCCTATCCCGGCTTCAGCGCCGGCGGCCAGTACCGTTTGGCTCAAGCCGACAAGCCCAACCAGTTGGTGAGCTTCGGCTTTGGCGCCGGGCACGTCGGCTTCAACATCGGCGTCACGCCTCTGAATTACAGCATCGGCATCGGCGGCGGGCTGATACCCATGTTCTACACGCTCTCGCTCAACATCTCCTTCCTGGTTTACTCGCGGCGGCCCGACGAGATCCCGTTCGCAGAGCAGAACTTCACCAACATCCAGCTGCCCCCGCCCGGCACGGTCGCTGAGATCCAGGTTTCGCTGCCGCAACCCGACCCGAGCATGCAGCGGCCGAAAATCAATGACGATGGCCTCACGGTCACTCAGCTGGGCGACGACGCCCAGGTCCGGCTTGACGGCGTGCGCTTCAAGGGTTCAGTGGTTGTCTTCCGCCAAGGCGGCAAGGAATTCGTGGTGACCCCCGCCGGGAACAGTGACACAACCTTTACGGTCAACGTGCCGAAGCAGGTCATCCTGGGTGTGATGGAGGTGTTCCTGCGCCACCCGAAGTACGGCGACTCGAACATTGCCCGGCTCAAGCCGCACGGCGGCCTCGGAGCGGTGGCTTCCACAGGCAGCGGTGCCACGTTCTTCCAGACCGGCACCACCGTCGATCAGTACCTCCGAAAGTTCACTTTGGGCGGCGGCTTCGACACCATCTTTACGCCCGACCTGACGCGGGCCTACGTCACGGTCGGCACAAAGGTGGCCGTCATCGACACCACCGCCATCCGTCAGGCGGACGCCGATCCGAGCACCGCCGCCGTCGATTTCATCAAGATCCCGGGCGACGCATTCATCCATCAGATCACAACCGACCCCAAGGGCCATTTCGTGTACGTGGCCGGCGTGGCCCCGACGGTGTGGGTCATCGACGCACGGCCGGAGTCGCCGACGTTCAACACCGTGATCCGCACGATCGATCTCGACGGCGAAAAGCGGATCAGCATACAGGGCTTGAGCGTGACCAGCGACGGCAAGCGTCTATTGGTCGCCACGGGGGTGACAGACGACACTGGCGTCCTTCGTGTCCACAAACTTGATCCGAAGAACGAGCCCAAGACCAATGTTGATCCGACCCTCAACGACCTGGCGCCAAACGGCTGGGGCGACCTGGAGTATGAAGTTACTCTGCCCGGCATCCCCGAGTCCGTAACTGCCTCGCCGAATCCGGACCTGCCGAGTTACGTGGCCATCACCTACCGCTACCCGGTGGAGATTTTCGCGCCGTGGGAGACGTCATCGCGCATCCCGAAGAACTTGCAGAAAGTCGGGCTTATCACCTTGGGGCCGAGTTCAGGATTCGTCAGCAGCGTGCAGACCAAGGTGCAAGGCGGCAACCTGAGCTCCTTCGCCCAGGAATTCTACAGCGGATACTACGTCAACATCCTCACGCCGCGCGACGTGGTGCTAGCGCCCGACCTGTCGTACATGTACGTCGCCGACTGGGAATTGTTCTTGATCTTCGATTACCCCGGGCAATATGGCGACAAGGTCGGCGTCGTCAAGGACCCGTTCAACTTGCAGGGCAAGCAGAAATATCTTGGGGGCACCACGCCCGTGGACGACGGCTTCGTCACCAGCGTATCGCTGAGCGGCGACGGCAACCGGCTGTTTGTCGCCTACGGCGGCGTCGGCGAAGTGCTGGCGTACAACACCAAGACGCTGACCCAACAGGCCGAGCAGCGGATCGCCAACCCGCGCGAGGCCGAACGCGTGCCGCTCGACCTGGTGCGCAATGGCAACACTTTTGACGTGAACCCGGGCGTCTTCGCCTTCGGCCCGCCCGCGTCCATTGAGGTGGGCGGCCTGCTCCAGGGCATGTCATCGCAGCCGTCGTCCTCAGTGACGCTGTTGTCGCCGCTCAACCCGCTGCCGGCCCAGCAGGGTCTGGCCCCCAGCATCAACTTCAAATGGTCGGTGGATCGCCTGTCGATCGGAACCCAGTCGATCACCAATAGCCTTTACGTAAGCGTCTTCCCCGAAGGACAAGGCCTGTTCCCCGACGACTTCACACTGGCTGGCCAGAATGATGTCAACCCCTACCGCATCTTGACGGTCACCTTGCCCGCGAGCCCGAACGACTCGTTCCAGTTCGACCTGCCGTCCAACATCCATTTGACGGCGGGGCAGACGTATTACTGGGGCGTGATCGCTCAGGCCGGCACGTGGACCGGGCGGCGGTCGGGTTCGTTCAAGACTGAGGCGGTCCTGGCAAACGGCAAACCGTTCTCAAGCGTGACCATTGTGACGCACGGATTCCAGCCGATTCCTTTCCCAGGCAACTCCCCGTTCCAGGAACAGGAAAATCTGTTTGAGCTGGGCCGGGCGATCTCCCAGACGGGCGGCGGCGGCGTGTTGCTGCAGTACAACCGCGACGACGGCAAGTTTTACGGCTTTAGCAAGCCGGACTTCACCATCGACGACACTCCCACGGTGCCTGCCGTTGCCGCCGTTGCCGCCGCCAGCGGCAAACCGCTGGTCTTGATGCTGGACTGGAAAAAGGAATCGAACATCAGCGACTCCGGGTTCGCCGAGGCCGCGGCCGACGCCATGTATGCCGCCCTGGTGCAACTCGATATCGACCTGGGCGGGGCGATTTTCAAATCGCCGCTGCACTTCATCGGCCACAGCCGCGGCACGCCTGTCAACAGTGAGATCATTCAACGGCTCGCGGTCAACCAACCCACGGTGACCAACATCCAAATGACTACGCTGGATCCGCACGACTTCGTTCAGCCGGGACTGGACCTGCCGTCGAGCGGATTGGCCGCACTGCTAGGCAGCGCGGTCCAAGGAGGCCTGTCGCCGTTCGCGCAGGCGGCCGGCGGGCTGATCGGCGATGCCCTGTCCCAGTGGGCCGGCGTCAACACGCTCTATTACGGCGACTTCAAGGACCCCGACGTGCAGCGCTGGAACAACGTCGGCTTCCTGGACAACTACTACCAGACCGTTGCCGACCCGAACAGCAACCAGTCGGTCACTCCCAACGGCCGGGCCATCGCCGGCGCCGACATCAATCGCCTGCTCGACGGGCGCTCGGGGTTTACCGTGGACGACCGTGTGGCCCGCACCCACGGCGAGCCCATTAGCTGGTATTTCGGCACCGTCGACTTGAGCTTGTCCGCGCTCGACAAGAACAAACCGGTCCGCAACCTGCCGCACGATGTCACGGACAAGGGCGATCTGATTTATCGGGCGCTCTTCAACCGGGAATACACGGACAAGAACTCCGTTCTCCAGGACATCAACTACAGCGATGTCCCGTGGTACCTGGCGAATGAGAAGAACAACCCGAATCCTGCCTCCTTCGCCACCACTGGCTCGATCTGGGAAGGGATCATGGAAGGCTGGTACTGGTCGGTTCTGGGCGGAGGCTTTTCGCCCACCGGCGGCGGCCTCGACCCGCTGTTGCAGCCGAACACCGAGTACGACCACCCGAACACTCCAAAACGGCGGACCGAAGTGCCGGCGGTGTTCAATGGCGATTTCGAGTCCGGCACGTTGCACATCGCTGAGCGTTTCCCGCTGGTTTACGAGATCCCAGGCTGGATGTATCACGGCGGCTCCATTGACACGTCATACGGGTCGATCGTCAACCACAAGCCGACTGATGGCCTGGTGACGGAAGCCGACGGCAACCACGCCCTGCTCGTGGACACCAACCTAACGAAGATGACCCACAACCGCTTCTTCGTGCCCAAAGGCGAAACCGGTTTGCAGTTCCAGGCCAAAACGCTGCACACCGCCGGCAACGACGTACTGACGGTTTGGATGACCAAGGCGGACGGCACGCGCATCGACCTGGGGGAGATTACCCTTTCGGCGGTGACAACTGGATATGTCACTTACACGCTGCCGTTTCAGACGGCGGTGACGCAGGATTTCACGGGAACGCTATCCTTTGAGTTGAGCGCCCCAGGCATTTTCAACATCAAGGACGCCGGGGTGTTGATCGACAACATCGACTGGATGCTGATGAACGTGAACGGCGACGCGAACCAAGACGGCGTGGTCAACGCCGCTGACCAAAAGGACAAGAATGGGCCGGCGGGCGTGCGAATTCAGGTGAACGACAGCGACCGTGATCTCGATGGCATCCCGGACTTCGCGGATGGCTACAACCGGGATGGAGCGGCCGGAGTGCGGGACAACACGCCGCCGACCGCCGCTCAGGGCGGGAATTTCGCGACGCTGGTCGTCACCCTATCGCCGACGGTGGATTTGTCCGTGACCACATTCCAGATTTCTTACCTCGGCTCCAACCCGGCAGCGGTCAGCACGGCCGGCGCGGCGCCAAACGTGGTCTATACGCCTGCCCCAGGCTCGCTACGGCTGTGGACCAAAGACGGTTCCGCCGTCCGCGACGGGCGCGATTTCTTCGCCGCCGCCGGCGGCCAAGGCGACTACCTTGCCCCAACTCCAACAGGCTCGTCGTACAGTGCGGCCGACCTGGCGCGGTTGGGCTTCACCCCGACCCACCGGACGGTCACGTTCTACGTGGAGGGAATTCGCCCGAGCACCGCGGCGGCAGACCAACGGATCGATTTCAAGATCGATCCGGACGGCCCCGGCCCCCTGGGCTTTATCGGCGGCGATGGCATCGGGACCACCGAGATCGGCCTCAATTATGTCGACACCGTGGGCGCCATTGACCCGATCCTGTCCACGGACGCCCTGATGGTCAGCAAATTCGTGACCACGAGCGAGCTGCCTCTGGGCCCGTTTTCCGGCACCAACTTTGGGACGCTCACGGCGGACGAGGACAACTTCCGGCTTGAGATCAATGACCCAGCCGAAACTGGGTCGGCCCTCCTCGTGCAGTTGGAGGTTCTACGCGACGGCGCGACCGTGGTCGGCCCGACGCCTTATCTCTTGTCCTACCACCAGGGCACACTGTACCGCGGCGACGTGCTGCGGCTCGTCAGCAACGCGATCGATGACGCGGCCTCGGGCTTCGGGGCGACGTCCGATCCGATTAACCAGACGATCAAGGTTAAACTCGGCGACGTGGTGCGTTACACCTACACAATGGCCGGCGGCAAGAAATACACTCAGGAGCTTCCGGTCGGGCGTCCAGTGCCCGAGGACGGCGTCAAGGCCATCCGGGAGGTGCGGCTCAACCTCATCAGCATGATGAACGACGCCGGGACGGGGACGTACTGGTCGGACGCGGAAGTCCTGGCCGAGGTGGACCGGATGAATGTGGCCTGGGCTCAGGGAGCGATCCGGTTCGTCAACTCGACCGGCGGGACGCTCTCGGCGGCCGACATCAACAAGCCGGCTCAGCCAGCCGGTGTCAGCCTGGACGTGAATCTCAGCGAGTTCAACCCGAACGAAACGGCCGAGGAACGGGCCCTCATCAGCGGGGTCAAGGACGCAGATCCGCTGACGATCGACGTGATCTTCGTGTCGGCCTTGTCGCAAGGCTCCTTCGGCGAGTCCTTCACCGACACAGGCGCGGAGCCGGCCTTCGACCCGGCGCACGGCCGGACGTTCATCATCAGCCGTACCCGGACCCCGTTCACGGCGCCGCACGAGATTGCGCACATCATCATGAACCAGGACACGCATTACACTAGCGTCGGAGCGACCAATAATCTGTTGCGCGGTGGCGGCACGAGCACTACGGACGACGTCAACGCATCCAAACGGCTGGTCAAAACCCAGGTCCACGATGCCCGCACCAACACCAACCTGGCTCAAGGCGGCGGCGGCGCTCCCATTCAAATTGCTCCCCCGCCGGCGCCACCCCCGCCGGTCAACCCCAACGAGTTGACCGACGCAGCCCTTCGCCGCATCACCGACGCGGCTGTGGCCAACTGGTCGGCCGTGCTCGACCCGCAGGTCATCGAGAGTCGCCTTGCCGTGACCAGCTTTCAGATCACCACACTGTCAGGAAATTTCCTCGGCCTAACCAAGCACGAGGGCGATGCGTGGCAGGTCACGATCGACAGCAATGCGGCGGGCGGCAGCTGGTTCATCGACCAGACGCCCCTGGACAACGAGGAGTTCCTTGGCGCCGGCCCGCAGTTCGTCGCGGCCGCGGTCGGCCCCGCGGCAGGCCGCGTCGATTTGCTCACCGTCGTCATGCACGAACTGGGCCACGTCTTCGGGCTGCCGGACATCTACGGCCTCGACAATGCCTCGAGCATGATGAACGGCATGGTGAGCGTAAGCACGCGGCGGATTCCCCACTCCAACGATCCGGTCTTGGCGGTCGCGGCCACGCGGCCAGCGGCCGGCGCCGGTCCGGACGCCGAGAGCTTGCCAACCCAGCTCGTCGCTCCCGACTACATCGTCAACGGCACATTCGACGTGACCGATCCCGCGAGTGCCTTGTTCGGATGGGAAACACTGGGCAAGGCAACGGTGGCCGCCGGGTTGGGCACCTTGAATGAGGACGATCAATTCACCAGCCGGTTCATGCAGTCGTTCGCGATCCCCTCCGGGGCGACTGCCCTGCGGTTCACCATCCACAGCGCTTCCTTTGTCGCGGACCCGTCTGGCCCGCCGGATGCCTTCGAGGTGGCCTTGCTCGATTACTTCACGGGCACGCCGCTTACCGGCACCGCGCAGGGATTGACCTTCACCGACGCGTTGCTCAACATCCAGGCTGACGGCACCACTTATTTCGCCAACGGCGTTACGATATCAGGCATTTCCAATTCAGGGACGGTGGCCTCCTACGGGCAGGAGCGCACCGTCTCCGTTGACCTGACTGGCCTCACGCCCGGCACGGGGGCGACGTTGTTTTTCGACCTGCTCGGCTTCGGCGGCACCGGCAGCCAAGTCGTCATCGACGACGTGTTCCTCGTTGCCGGTTCGCAAAATCCGCCCACGGACATCACGCCGCACAGCGGAACCGTGGCCGAAAACGCCGCCGGAGCGACCATCACCACGCTCACCGTGGCGGACGCCGACGTGGGCGAGGCGCACACATTTACCGTTTCCGACAATCGTTTTGATGTCGTCGGCGGCGTGCTCAAGTTAAAGCCGAACATCAGTCTCGATTTCGAGACCGAACCAACCGTCAGTTTTAACATCACCGCTACCGACACCACCAACCTGTCGGTCACGCGAACATTCCTGCTCACCGTAACCAACGTCAATGAGGCGCCCACCAACATTACTCTGGGGAACGCGACCGTGGCCGAGAACGCGGCGGGGGCGTCCATCGGCGCAGTTACCGTGGCCGACCCTGACGTCGGCGACACTCACACCTTCACGCTTTCCGATAGCCGCTTTACGGTTGTCGCCGGCTTGTTGAAGTTGAAACCCGGCATCAGCCTCGACTTTGAGACCGAGCCAACCGTACCGCTCACGATCACGGCCACCGATGCAGGTGGCTTGTCGATCCCGCGTTCGTTCACCATCACGGTCAGCAACGTCAACGAGGCGCCTACGGCGTTGGCGTTGAGCAACGCCTCGGTAGATGAGAACGCGGCGGGCGCGAGCATCGGCGCCTTGACCGTGACCGAGCCCGATGTCGGTGACACGCACAACTTCACGGTTTCCGACAACCGCTTCGAGGTTGTCGCCGGCATCTTGAAGTTGAAATCCGGCATCAGCCTCGATCACGAGGCCGAGCCGACCGTCCCGCTGACCATTACGGCGACCGATGCCGGTGGGTTGTCGTTGCCGCGTTCGTTCACCATCACGGTCAACAATGTCAACGAAGCCCCGAACACGGAGTCGCTCGCCGGCGGCACGGTGACCGAGAAGGTGGCGGGCGCTCAGGTCGGCACGCTGTCGGCCACCGATCCGGACGTTGGCGACACCTTCGCGTTCGCGGTGATCAATGACACCCGGTTTGAAGTTGTCGGCACCAGCTTGAAGCTAAAGACCGGGGTGTCGCTGCTGTACGCGGATGCAGCCACGGTGGTCCTGGACGTGCGCGTCACCGATGCCGGCGGGCTGGCGCTGACCCGCAGTTTCGCCATCACTGTGTTGCCGGCGGTCACCCAGATCAATGTCACCTCCCAGGTGACGGTGACCTATTACGGCACGCAGTACAATCGCACCACCCATACGACCTCGTTCTGGGGCACCATCACCAATAACAGCAACCAACCCATCCAGGGGCCGATCTGGCTGAGTTTTCTTAGCCTCCTGCCAACAACAGTGACCGCCAACCAAAAGACCGGCACACTGAACGGCAGCGCTTACTTCGACATCACCGCCCTGGCAGGCAGCGATGGGGTGTTAAGTCCAGGCGAAACCACGGCGGCCCGTTCCTTCTCCCTGGCCAATCCCAACTCGGCCAGCATCTCCTTCCAAACTCTGGTGCTTGGCGTGGTACAGGCAGTGGCGCCGCCACCGGCCATTCAGATCTTCCTCGATTTCGACGGCGGCACGCTCTCCGCTCCTGCCGGCGTGGCCCTGGTGCCTGGTGCGCCCGCAGTGACGCACGCCGGGTTCGTTCCATTCCCGGGCGCCACGCGCGAAGACGAGATCGAGCGGATCGTGCAAGCGGTGCGTGCCGACTTCGCGCCGTATCCGGTTCAGGTGTTGCGAGACGATAACTGGCAAGTCAACCCGGTCTTCGGCGCTGGCGACACAGCGATTCTGGTCGGAGGCGACGGCAGTTGGCTGGTGGGCGTCAATCCCATTTTCGGCGGAGGTTCGGTCGCGTGGACAGCAGGCGAAGCTGCTTTTGACCCGGCCAATTTGCAAGCGGATGTCGCCTTCGCTTTCTCAGCCGCCACGGCCCAGGCGCTTGCCTTCCTGGGCCGGCCGGAGCCGGAATACGTGCAGCAGCTGGCCAACTCCATCAGCCATGAAGTGGGCCACACCTTCGGCCTGGCCCACGTTTCCGCCCTCAATGGCGCTTTAGATCTCATGGGCACAGCCGCCAACGGCACCCCAGTCAACGGCGACGGCGTGTTCTCTTCGGTGGTGTTGCCTCGCGAAAACGGCCTGTCGTACAGTTCCGACGGCTACCTGCGCAGCGTCTTTGGGCTGTCTTTGACGCCGCTGCCCTTCCAGGCGGGCGGCGGCGCCATGCCGGAGATGTTCGAAATTTCCGGGACACCTCACAGCGCCGACGCGGGGACCAAGGCGCCGCTCATGGATTTCGCGGAACGGCGCCGCGTCCACGCTGCATCCATTGACGGCAGCCCGATTATTGAGGGTGGCGCGAGGCCGGCGGTTTCCCCTGCCGTAAATGGCCGCCAAGCCACAGACACGGCTGCGCTGGCGCCACGGCCCCTACCGACCTTGATTGTCAACCCGGTGTGGACTTCCACGCCGGTTGACATCAAACCGCCCAGCACTGCGGCCGGCTGGCTCGATCCGGGGGCAGCCGCATTGATTCCGGGTGTGGTTCGCGATCGTCTCGCACCTACTATGCCGTCGTTGCCGGTACATATTGACCGCGCAGTAGTTGCCGCATACCACGCGGCTGTGCCGATCAAAAAAGATCCGCATCAGCAGGCCCTGGAGAGTTGGTTGACCGAGGATGCCGTGTCCTGTGATGCTTTGGTCGCTGCGGCTTGTCTGGCTGCGGGAAGTTGCCTGGTCACCGATGAAAAACACTTGGACGTGGAACGGGCCAGACCTGATCGGAACGCAGCCGGCAAATGATCGAACTACGGAGCCTGTTGGGGCCAAGGAAAAGATGGGAAAAACAGGACGAGATTTCAGATATAGTTTTGAAGATTACAGTTGCATGTTGCAGTTTTTTCGGGGAAACTGAGAAGTTGACATGCCCCAGTACCCACATTTTGCCAAGGTTTTCATGCGCCCCTGCACTGTGATTCTGTTTGCGGCCTGCGTTTACCTGGGGGCCGGCACGGCCACTGCCCAGGCCAGTATGATTCAAAACGGTAATTTTTCCACCCCCGGCAGTCCTCCTGCGCCATTTGCCGTTTGGACCACAACCTTGGGCGACCCACCCACAAATGGCGGTGGATTTGCGGTTTTTACCGAAGGCCCCAATTTAGTGGAACTCGAGCAAGCCTTCCTGATGTCGGCAAATCCGTTGACCATTAGCTTCGAGTTCAAACTTTCCCGTGAGGCGGGTGGAAGCACCGGCGGCGCGCCCGACAGTTTCCAGGCCACACTGTGGGACGCGGCTATCAATAATCCGTTCGCCGCCACCGGCTCAGCTCAATTTCCGGCTTTCTTCAGCGTGGATAACACGGGGCAAGAGTTCTACGACTCCAGCTTGGTTTCTGTCACCGCCCTTGCCGGTGGTTGGCAAAGAGTGACTCTCAATGTCTCCAGCCTACCCAGCCAGAGCAGGATTCTGGAGTTCGACTTGAACGGCTTCAATGACGGCCAGACCACCACGGCCTTCCTCGACAACGTGGACGGCGCGTCTAGCGACGCCGCCATCGTCCCGGAACCTGGCGCCTTGCTCCTTGGTCTCTCCAGTGGCCCGTGCCTGCTATTGGCGTTAAGGTTTCGTCGGCGCACAAGTCCAAAGCGACCACTTCGTCCGGAGTCGTCTAGCGATTTGCGGGCAGAGCAGTAGGCGGCCGCGAACGGTCCAAAGCCCTTCGCGTGATTCAACAGTTATGTCGCTCAATTGCGGGTGCCTGCATATCAAATAGTCATGTGAGGACGTTGGAATTCAATGCAAGCTGAAGCGATCCAAACGGTTACGTCGCAAGCCTTCGACGCCAGATTGCCACTCTTAGTCAGCGGGTTGTAGCCCGGTAAATACCGAAATCGCTTGTTTCGGAGTCGCAACATGCACCGCACCCCGCCTTTGAGCGCCACAAACCGAGCGGTCGCGATGTTGTCAACCGCAACGGGCACTAGCATTCCCATGGAAGCTGGCCTGTAGGACAGTCGAATCCACCCGCCGCCGTCAAGCGGCGCCTTCATGGAAACGAAAAAATGAAACACGGCACACTGACCCAGCTCGCTTTTCTGGCGCTGGGCGAATTCGCAGCGCTGGGCGCTATTGCCTATTCTCAAGACGTCAAGAAGCCTGTCCAAACGATAACCGTCGACAACGGGGCGCTCGCCGGCCAGCGCCACCGCGTGGTTGTGTCTACCGATATCGGTGGAACCGATCCAGATGATTTCCAGTCGATGGTGCATTTCCTCGTGTATGCGGACAGCTTCGACATCGAAGGGCTCGTCTCATCGCCCTACGGCGGGGGGCGAAAAGAGCAGATCCTCAAAGTCATCGATTGCTATGCCCAGGATTACGCCAACCTGAAAACTTATTCTGACAAATACCCCGCTGCCGACGCGTTGCGTAAGCTCACCAAACAGGGCGCGCTGGCAAGCGTAGGCCATACTGGCATTGGCAAAACGACGGAAGGATCGGATTGGATCATCGAGTGTGCTCGGCGCAAAGATCCGCGACCCCTCTACGTTCTTGTTTGGGGCGGAATTGACGATCTGGCCCAGGCCCTGCACGATGCGCCAGACATTCTTCCAAAACTGCGTGTCTACTTCATTGGCGGCCCCAACAAGATGTGGAGCGTCGATGCCTACAATTACATCGAGTCGCATCACCCTAAATTGTGGATCATCGAGGCCAATGCGACCTATCGCGGTTGGTTCGTCGGCGGCGATCAAAAGGGCGACCTGGGCAACCAACCATTTATGGCAGCCCACATCACCGGGCGCGGTGCGCTGGGCGACTTCTACGCTACGCTGCTCAAGGGCGGCGTCCGGATGGGTGACTCCCCGTCTGTAGGATACCTCTTGCGCGGCAATCCCGAAGACCCCAAGCAGCCGAGCTGGGGCGGCAATTTCGTTCGCGTTTGGGACGGCCGCAAAACGATATTCAAAAGGCTGACCACCGAGGCGGATCGTGCTGACGTGTTCGGCGTCATCGAGTTCGAAGTTCCCGTTCCGAAGGGCATGACACGCGATCACAGCGCCCGCATGGTATTCGACAACCGCATCCCCGCTGTGGCCGACAACGATGGAAAAGTGCTGCGGTTCCGCTTTTCGCCGCGCGACGCGAAGGTGTGGCCCTATGTCATCAAGAGCGACTTTGCCGGCCTCGATGGCCAATCGGGAAAATTCACCGCCGTCCCACCACCTGTTGAACGCACAAAGCGGGCATCCGAGACGCATCCCCATTGGTGGAGCGATGACCCCGACCCAGCCGTCGCCGAGGGCGTCCATCCCGGCGCGAAAACCGTGAGCCGTTGGCGCGCAGATTTCCTGGGGGACTTCGCAGACCGCATGCTACGCTGCAAGGCCCCTTCAGGGAAGAAATGATCGAATGAACCAGGTGTTGTCCCCTGCTCAGCTCAAGACAATTGGCGAGTGTTTAAATCCAAGGTGAATTACTCAGCGTGTTTCTCACCATCGTATTCTTGGCCCGGATATGGCTCAAAGCCACTGGCATTGCAGTTTTTCGATATCTTGCGGGCGCGATTCATTGCCAGTCCCAGTTTGGCAAAGTGATCTTCCGCCGCCGTATTCCAGGCTGAATCCTCTGCTGTTGGCAACGCCGCGACAAGGTCGCGGGGGAATGAGGACGTGTCCTCAAAAGCCGAGTCTGCGAGTGGATCGTGCGAATGCAATTCAGGGTTGGCACTGAGGATGCTGGCCACTCCCAAATCTGCAAAGATCCGATCAACTTGTTCCGTGACCTGATTCCTCGGTAGCGCCAGCGGCATGGCTGTCACGGTCTGGGCTGCGGTGTTCGGGTCATCGAATTCCACGGCCGGGTCGCTTTTGGCTTGTATTAGGAGGGTCGGCGTCGCCAGTACGCTGACCATGCCGTCCACGCCTGGGTCGCCGTAATCCGTCACTGCCGGATGCAGAATGTAAGGCCCCGCCGCGTCCGATGCCGTTGTCACGTATTGCCGCTGGCCCGTCGGGTTCACCGCCCGCACCAGGTTAATGCCGCTCGCACCTGACGGCGCGCCGGGCAACACATGCAGCGTCAAGGTCACCAGGCTGCCGCCAGCGGCGCTCACAATTGGCGTGGCGCTGAACAGGTCGATGCCGATCTCGCCCATCTGGGCGTTGACCACCGCTTGCAATTTCCAGCCGCTTCCTGACGTTGGCAGCGTTCCTAGATGCACGTCCTGAGCCGACACCGTGAACACCTTAGGATCGTAGCGCAGCGCCAGCACCGCTTCCATCAAACCTGTGCTGCCTTCGGGACTCGCCGTGTCCAGGTACACTGGCGCCACGACGGCTGTTCCAGACGCAGCCTGCAAATCGGTCGGCAGGCTCAAGGTCGGGTCCGGGCCGGTGGGGCTGATGGTCAAACTCGTTGGGATCGGCGGCAGCTGCGCCACCGTAATGCCGGCCAGCGTGCGGTTGATCAAGGTGACGTCGGACGAATCAGTGAAGCCGTTGCCATTAAGATCACCCAGGATGGCCGGATCGGCCAACCTGTAAGCCGCAAAACCGGTGTCAAAAACGATTGCTACCCTGGAAGTCAAGGCACCGTCCAGAGGACTGAACAAACCGTCGCCGGACACATCGCCGGGGTAGGCCGCCACATGGATGCCATCGTCGTTGATGGCCGTGGTGATGCTGCCGTTGACGACGATGTTGCTCAGGTGCAGCAGTTCCTTGGCCTTGTAACTGGCGGCGGCGCTGTCGGGCACCTGGGCCACAATTTGGCCCAAGGTCAAGTTGCCGTTGAGTGCCGTGCTGCTGTGGAAGGAGAAGTTGGCAACGCCGCTTGACGGCGCGCCCACCAGCGTGAATGTGCCCGAGGTATTGCTCAGTGTGCTGGTGATGTTCAATAGCGCTGGGTTGTAATTCAAATTGAACGTTACATCCGTGACACCGGCGGCGTTGGTCAGTGTGATCGGAATGCCGCTGCCGCCTAACTGCGGCACCTTGATATTAACGGCGCCGTTGGGACCGCGCGCGAAATCGGGAACGCTCAGCACAGGTTGCGAGGACGCGCCGACCGTGAAGGTGGTCACGTAGTTGTCGCCGCTGGCGCCGTCATTGTTGCCGTCCAGAAGCAAGCCATCCAGGTCCTTGAAGGCGTTGACGGCGCTGCGAAATGTGACGCTGTAATTGCCTGCGGGCAGCACGCCGGGGAACAAACCCGCGGCGCCCACGCCGGTTTTGATAAATGTGAACGAGCTGTTTGACGGATCGAGCAACAGCGAGCCGCGGATCAGACCCGCGGGGCCAATGACGGTCACGTCGGCGGGGCCATAGGTGCTGACGCCGTCGTAAAGGTTGAGGTTGGACGCATCGAAGGGCTTGTTGAACTGTGCGACGAAGCCTGTTGGCGTGGGATTCAGGTTGGTGACTACCAGGCCGCGATCGGTGATAAAACTGCTCGTGCCCGTGATGTTGCTCGACACCGTGTCGGTGGCGATCAGGATCTGGCTGCCCAGTGTTTTGAGTGTGGCACTAAATGTGCCTGTCCCGTTGGCCAAGACCCCATCGGCTGGCAGCGAGGCAGCGGCGTCGCTGCTCGTGAAATGGACCGTGCCGCTGTAATTGGTCAGCACGTTGTTGTAGGGGTCCAGGGCCGTGACGGTGAAGTTGAACGCGCTGCCGGTGGCGGCGTTGGCGGGCACTGCGAGTCCGAAATGATTGACTGCGGCGGGGCCGATCACGATGGCGCTAGTCGTGCCCATGAGCGCGCTATTGGCTTTGTCGGCCACGGTCAGGGTTTGGCTGCCCGCGGTCTTCAAAATCGTGGCGAAGAAGCCGAAGCCATTGCTCAGGGTCACATCGGCCGGCAATCCGGCTTTGTTGTCGGTGCTGCTGAAATGGACGGTGCCCGTGTAGCCCGCGGCCGTGTGGTTGAATTGGTCTTCGGCCGTCACCAGGAACACAAAGGCGTCGCCGGCCGTGCTGCTGGACGGAGCGGCAACGACGAAGTGAGTCGGGGCGGGGACAATGGGGTTGCTGGTTCCCGTGATGGAACTGACGGCGCTGTCGGTGGCGGTCAACGTTTGACTGCCAGCGGTGTTGAGGACGGCGCTCAAGTTGGCCGCGCCGTTGGTCAAGGAGGCATCGGCCGGCAGCGCAGCCGTGGCATCGCTGCTGGTGAAATGGACGGCGCCGGTGTAGCCAGCGGCGGTGTTGTTGAATGGGTCCCTTGCGATGATTGTGAAATTGAAGGCATTGCCGAAAGTGACGCTGGCCGGCGTTGTCAGAGCGAAGTGTGTTGCGGCGGCGGGGTTGACTGTGATTGTGCTACTCACTGCGGTGATAGTGCTGTTGGCAGTGTCGATTGTGGTTAGCGTGCGGCTGCCCGCTGTTTTCATGAGCACGCTGAAAACGCCCGTCCCGCTGGTCAAGGTGGCATTGGCCGGCAAAACTCCCGCGCTGTCGCTGCTCGTAAACCGCACCGTCCCTGTATAGCCCGTCACCGTGTTGTTGAACTGATCCAGGGCCGCCACGCTCACATTAAACGCGCTGCCGGCTGTCGCGCTTGCCGGTCTGCCGATGGCGAAATGCGTGGCAGGACCGGGACTCACAACCACGGTGGATGCCGTCGACGCGACCTGGTTCAGCAGAATGTTGACCGTGCTGCCGCAGATCATTACCCAATCCTGCTGGCCGTCGTTATTCAGGTCGCCGATGTTGATGCCATTCGTTGGGCCGGTGATATTGATGCTGAAAACCGCACCAAAGCCGCCGCTGCCATTGTTCTGACCCTCGAACACCGTGTTGTTGTTGCTGGTCATAACGAGGTCAGGGCTGCCGTTGCCGTTGAAATCGGCCAGGGCGAGTGAAAAGTGTGTGCCGCCCTCCAACGCA
>DASRAT010001100.1:0-3077 GCA_035638015.1 Gemmataceae bacterium
ATGCTCAAGCTTCGACGATTGGGAAAGGGTTTCCCATGCATGGTCCTCGCGGTGGTGGCCCTGTGGACTGCCGTTTTGATGGATGCGCGCGGCCAGCAGCCGACGCAACCGAAGCAGAACAAAGATATTCTGCGGTATGAGGGATGGCTCACGCCGCCAAAGATCATCGCCGACGCAGTGCTGGCGTCGCGGCCCGACGGCAAGGTGACTTACAACAACATCTGCCCGGACGGCCAAAAGTTCCTGCTCGCCAAGGGCGACGGCATGCCCACCGCCGAACGGATGGGCCGCCCCTGTGCTCACCTGGGCGAGATCGCTCTCGATCATACTGCTTACCGCGCCCATGACCTCTATGTGAAAAGCCAGGCGGGCTACGAGCTATTCTTCTACGCCGACAAACGCAAGGTTGCCGTGGAGACGCCTGCCAAGACACGAGTCAGCAACGCGACCTGGTCGCCGGACGGCTCGCAGCTGGCGTTTTATGTGCATTTCCTCGATTCCACGCACATCTTCATTGCCAATACCACGACAGGCAAATCGAAACAGCTAACCAAGACGCCCGTGCTGGCCACGGGAGTCACCACCTTCCAATGGACCCGCGACGGCAAACGAATCCAGACGGTGCTGCTGCCTAACGACGGTCTGGACAAGGTCGATCCTTATCCCGTTGCCACGGGACCGAAAGTGCGCATCAACGAAGATCGCAAGAGCCCGTCCAGGACGATTCGTTTCCTCCTGGAAACGCCGGAAGACATGAAATTGTTGGAGCATCTGATGACCGGGCAACTTGCGTTCGTCGATGTTGCCAGCGGCTCCGTCGCTAAAGTTGGCCAACCGGCGATGTTCCAAAGCGTTACCATGTCTCCCGCAGGGGACGGGTTCCGTGTTACCGCGATGAAGACGCCGTTTTCTTACTATGTCGGGGCCAAGAGCTTTGGCAATCACGACGCCTTGTGGAATCTGGAAGGCAAAAATGTCTTCACGTTCTCGGAGAAAAGCCTTAAAGACGGCACGCAAGGGGCCGGCAAGGGCAAGGGCGCAAAGAAGGGCATTGACGACGAGCAGGATCAACCTCCTCCGGATCAGAAAAAGGACGAACAGCAACCTGTTGACCCCGACGCCAAACGCGATTTGATCTGGCGTCCAGACGGCGCCGGTATGTCTTATCTCCAACTCGAACCGGCCAAAAAAGACTCCAAGGATGCCCGCAAGGACCGTGTAATGCTGTGGCTGCCTCCGTTCGGCAACAACAACCACCGACTTGTCTACGAAACGACCAATCGCATCGCCAGCGTGCAATACTCCGACGATTGCCAGATGCTGTTCCTCACCATGACGGTCGATAATCAACAGCAAACCGTGGCTGTCGATTTGAAAGACGGCAAAAAAACTTATGTGCTGCGCAAGGGCAATGCCGTAGGCCAGGGGGGTGACGAGGAAGTGGACAGCCCGTTCACGCCGCCCATGGATGACTATTATCCCGACGACGATTTCTTCCCCAACGAACAAAAGAAAGGCGGGGCCAAGGGCGGCAAGGGCGGTAACGCCGTGATTGGCGGCCTCTTGACGCGCAGCAATCGCGGTTCGGCCAATGTGGTTCGCATCTCCAGCAGCGGCGATGTCTACTTCGCAGGCACCGACCGCACCGACGGCGCCGTGTTCGCACGGCCGCACATCGACAAGGTTAACATCAAGACCGGCAAGACAACCCGCATCTTCAAGGGCGTTGGCGACATGATGGAGACCATTGATGCCGTCAACCACGACGACATCACCGCGGTCTTCACGACCCGCCAACGCAAGACCGTGGCGCCCAACTCGTTCATGAACGACTTGCAAACCGGCAAGGTCTTTCAATTGACCAACAACATCGACCATGCACCTTGGTTCCATGACATCAAAACCGAGCGCATTCAGGTGACGAGAGAAGACGGCATCAAGTTTTGGGTGAAAATCACGTCTTCCCCCAAAGCCACCAAGAAGATGCCCGCCATGTTTTGGATCTATCCTTACGAATACACCAACCAGGCTGCCTACGACAAAAAGGCCGGCGGCAAGGCGGGTGGCGGCGGCGGTAAGGCAGGCGGCGGCGACGGCAAGTTCTCCGCTCCGGGGCCGCGTTCCATGTCGATGCTCACGCTCGTCGGCTATGTGGTCGTCGAGCCTGACGTGCCGATCATCGGACCAGCGGGAAAGATGAACGACAACTACGTCAAGGATCTCAAGAGCACTCTCAAGGCTGCAATTGACGAATTGGCTAAGCGCGAAATCATCGACCCTGACCGCCTGGCCTGTGGCGGCCATAGCTACGGCGCCTTCAGCACTGCCAACGCCATGGTGCACACGAACTTTTTCAAGGCGGGCATCGCCGGCGATGGCTGCTACAACCGCACGCTGACGCCAATGACCTTCCAAAGCGAAAAACGCCTGATTTGGGAAGCCAAGGACACCTATCTCAACATGTCCCCGTTGCTCCACGCCGACAAGATGAGCGGCGCCTTGCTGATGTACCACGGCATGTGGGACGCCAACGTCGGCACCAATCCGATCAACGCGGACCACATGTACAATGCTTTGCGCGGCCTTGGCAAGCCCGCGGCGCTGTACATGTATCCTTACGAGGGACACGGCCCGGCGGGTAAGGAGACGAATTTGGACATGTGGGCGCGATGGGTGGCGTGGCTCGACACGCACGTCATGAATGCGCCGAAGAAGACGAAATAACTCGCGGCTTTTGCAAGCTGACCAGATGCCGGGGACCTTATTCGTGAAGGTCCCCGGCTTTTTTCATTAGTGCCAAAAATTTGCCCACGCGCAACAAAAAATCCTGGTTTCGCAACCAGGATTTGTTGAGTCTCACGCGCAACCGACCGGCCGCCGGAGTTCACTTCAGGCCGTGTTGTATAACCCGTATTTGTGCAGCTTCTTGTATAACGCCATGCGGCTGATGCCCAGCTCGGCGGCGGCGCGGAGGCGGTTGTTGCGGTGCTTGAGCAGTGCCTCGGTGATCCGCATGATCTCCGCGTTTTCCTTGGTTTTTCCCAGCGTCAGGTCGCCGCCGTGCCCGGCCACTGCAC
>DASRAT010001101.1:0-5357 GCA_035638015.1 Gemmataceae bacterium
TGCGGCTACGCATCAGGGCCACTTGCGATGCTTTAGGCGGTTATAATGAACATCGCCTAAATTCGGAGGTTTCCAATGCACAAAATGCTTGCAACATTCCGCAACGGCCATGTCGAGCTTGACCAAATCGCCAATTGGCCGGATGGAACTCGGTTGGAAGTTGGCCCCACCAACCACAAATTAGGGTTAGATGAATCGGAGTGGCCCCAAACGCCCGAGGAAAAAACAGCATGGCTGGAATGGCTCAATGCCCTAGAACCGCTGGAACTGACTCCCGCGGAACTGGCTGCATTTGATGAAGCGCTCCAGGCGTCCAAAGATGTCCAAAAGGAATTGCTCCGACAAATCTGGCGACGGGAGGAACGCGCTTGAAGCGGTACATTCTCGATTCCGGCATCGTCACTGATTTGATCAGCAAACGTAACGGTGTTGATTTGAAAGCGGCAGAAGCGTTTCAGCGCGGTTGCCGTCTGGGAGTCGGAACACCCGTCATCGGCGAGTTCTTGGCCGGCTTGGAAAACAGCTCCAGCCGAGAGCGCAATACAGCCCGTTTTGAGCGTTTGCTGAGCCGATTGGCAATCTGGCCTTACGATCTGTCGGCCTCCAGGGAATACGCGAGGATCGCGAGCGATTTGCGGAGACGTGGCATCGCCGTTCAGCAAATCGATATGCAAATCGCGGCTCTCGCATTCGCGCTTGGGAATTGCGCTGTAGTGTCCAAAGATTCGGACTTCAAGGAAATTACAGGATTGCCAGTTGAAAACTGGGCGGTGCCTTAACCAAGTGATCCACCGCTTACGACGTAGCGTCCGAGCTCCAGAAAAAGGAGACAAGATATGTCGAAGAAACTGCTGTTGGTTTTGGCGTTTGGAGTGGTCTGCGTCTGGGTGGCCGAGTTTGGGGCCGCCGCTCAGACTTCCACTCAGCCACGGCCGGCTCAAACCGGCGATTCCCAATCCACTCGGCTCATTTATGTTGTGCAGCACGGCTCAGCCAAGGAACTGGCCGCCGCCCTGAACAAGCATTTCAAAGGCGATGCCGAGTTCGAACCGACATCGGATTTCGGCAGCAGCGTTTTGCTCATCTCCGCCAAACCTGCCGTATCCAAATCGGTTTTGGAAACGCTCGCCAAGCTCGACCGGAAACGCCAGCTGGTCGAAGTTGACATTGTGATGCTGGACCTGATCGCCAAACAGGACGCCGGGGGTAAAACCGCGTTTCCCGAAATCAATGAAAAGGACCTGTCCGGCACAACCGAAAGCGCTTTGGCCAGCATCAAGGCGCTGCAGAAAAAAGGCATTGTTTCCGTTCACTCCAATTTGCAAATGACGGCGGTAGAAGGCAGGGCGACCACCTTCAAGGCCGGTGGCTCTTATGCGTATGTTGCGGGGACCATCACTACAGGCGCCAAAGACGGCAAGGGGCGTACGTCCAATACCATTATGTACCGTGATGTGGGCACGAAAGTGACTGTGGTTTCCTCGGTGGGGCCTGAAAACGTCATTGGTTTGGACCTGCAATTGGATGACTCCCGCGCCGTGGCATCAGGCCCCGTGCTGGGAACCAATGAAGCCGGGCAGCCGGTATTGGCCACCGAGTTCACCACGCTGTCTTACAATTCCGCGGTTGCGGTTAAATCCGGCCATGCCATTCTTGTCAAGGACATGCAAACCAAGGCGAATCCGGGGTCCGGGCGGAGTTTGATTGTGGTCATGGCACGAGTGATTCCTTGATGCGCTTTGGTTATTGCAACCTTTAGGATTGTTGGCCCAGTGGCGGACCAACTTGGAGGAGACGCTCATTATTGATCCACAAGATTGGTCCCCCCTGGACCTCCCCCTCACCGACCCGCGTCACCCCTTCCACGTCCACCACATGGAACTGGCCCTCAACGAGGCCCAGGCCGCGGCGGACGAGGAGGAGGTGCCCATCGGCTGCGTCATCGTCTCTACCCAGCGCGGCGTCATCGCTTCCGGGCACAATCAGCGCGAACAATTGAATGACCCCACCGCCCACGCCGAGATGATCGCCATCACGCAAGCGGCTCAGGCGCTGCGCTCATGGCGTTTGGAGAATTGCATCCTTTATGTAACGCTGGAGCCGTGCCCGATGTGCGCCGGGGCGATTGTGCTGGCGCGGTTGCCGATGGTGGTTTACGGCGCGGCCGACCCCAAGGCGGGAGCTTGTGATACTCTCTATCATATCACGGCGGACACGCGCCTCAATCATCGCTCGCAGGTGGTCAGCGGCGTCCTGGCCGAGCGCTGCGCGGACATTTTAAGAGAGTTTTTTTCAAAAAAACGCCGCAGCAACAAAAAATGACAGCGTGCGAAATGATTGGCTGCTATTGTTGGCGAGTACCGGCAGGTTGCTTTGCCTCCCACCACTTGGCCACTTCTTTCAGGCGGCCTGACCCGAATTCCGCAATTTCTCGGATGATATTTCGGATCTCAGTAGGCAAGTTATTCGGCCACGCAATTGGGAGCATCAGGATTGCCGCAATGCGGGCGCCTCCTGAAAGGCTTTGGAATAGTCGTACCGCCGCCTCGGGATCATGCTCCCGGGCGATTTGAAAAAACGCCACAAACAATCCCAACAGACCTGGATACCGCTGGTAAAGCAGTTGGTCATCTATCGGACAATTGGGCAACACATCTGTAAGGATTACATACTCGATGTCGGGAAGCGCCGAGCGGCCGATTTCCTTAAGCGCGGAAGCGTCAGCGCTGGATACAAAGCACCCATGCCCCAACATTCTGCGCTGCAGCAATGCATCCCGGGCCAGCTGAATGTGTCTTTTTGATTCTGCCATGACCAAAGATCTCCCAAGCGTTGACCGTCCACCTATTCTCCCATGTGCAAATACTGATTTCCAGGTGCGTTTGCCGTTGCTCCTCACCGGCATCACCGGCGTCCACGGTTACAGTGCCTTCCACTACCTCCGCAAACGTTACCCCGGCCAGGTCATCGGCACCCGCCCGCGGCAAACCTGGCAACTCAACGGCGACGGCATCGTCATCCTCGATGCCGAGGACCGCGCCGGCATGCGCGAGCTGTTCCGCCAATATCGGTTCTGCACCGTCCTCAACTGTGTCGGCAACTGTGCCCTGAAATCGTGTGAACTCGATCCCAACATGGCCCGCTTGCTCAATGTCGTCAGCGCCGAGGCCATTGCAGAGAATGTCCACGAACACTGCTGCCGGCTCGTACATCTTTCCAGCGATCTGGTCTTCTCGGGCAAGGGCATAGGCAACTATCTCGAAACCGATCCAACCGATCCCGTCACGGTCTACGGCAAAACTATGGTTCAGGCGGAAGAACTGCTAACCGCCGCCTTGCCCGACGCCGCCATCCTGCGGATTTCACTGCCAATGGGCCCCAGCTTCAACAAGCACGCTGGCGCGATTGACTGGATTCAATCCCGTTTCCGCGCCGGCCGCCCTGCGACGCTCTATTACGACGAAGTCCGCTCCTGCGCTTATTGCGACGACCTCAATCTTGTGTTCGAGCGCTTCCTGACAAACGGCGAATCGGGCATCTGGCACCTCGGAGCGCCGCGACCGTTGACGCTTTATCAAATCGCCCAAATCGTCAACCGCGTTGGCGGCTACGATCCCAAGTTACTGAAGGGCTGCTTGCGTTACATGGCCGGGCCGATGCCGCCGCGGGCGGGGAATGTCAGCATGAACAGCGGCAAGCTGGAGCGATTATTGGGCGGCAATCCGCTGCGGTCTTGGCCGGTGGGCGAGGAACTGTTTCCGACGGGGAAGCATTGGCATTTTGAGCGGACGGGGGGAGAAGGCGGATCGTTGCAAAAATTGGTCGAACGCTTGTATCATTACCAAGCAAATGGCAAATGTGAAATTCTGAGCGTGTGTTAACCCCGAAGGGCGGCGGAATGTAGCTGCGTTCCTTGGATTACTTTCTGTTAGGGTTCTCGTCGACGCGTACTTTCATTACCGGTTTCAAATCCTCAGTGCTGAGGGGATCAGTCGTGCCGTTGACACTGAAGATTTGCATGGCTATCCAATACAACCCGTTGGTTTCGAATTCGACGGGAAGGCTTCCAGCATCCGCCTTCGCTTGCCCCATTTTCTTCCACGATTTGCCTTGGTCCGTGGAGCAATAAACATTAATCCAACCTATTTTTTCCCGGCTCCCTTCGCCGATATCAAAGGGAAAGCTGCAGCGGCGCGTTCCAAGGACATACACGTCTTTTTCTTGCGCAGGCAAAGCATTTGTCTCGTGCGCGCCATTTGCAACCGCGGGAGGCGGCGGAACGGGATTGGCGCCATTTGGATTTGGCGGGGGAATTTGACCTGCCCACAATAGGCAAATTGCTGCTGCAAGCATATACGGAGCCTTTTCGTTTCTGAAAATCTATGAGCAGCCAGGCTATGTCAACAGGCGCGGACGGCAGCTTTTTCTGCAAAACTGCCGTCCGTTTTTTTGACGCGTACTGTCCTGGCTGCGTTCACGGTGACTTGTTCTTGTGCTCGTTGACCCCTTGGCCAGAACGCGCCAACGGCAAGCTGGATCGAACAGATTGCCCAATGTCCTCCGATTCCCTCCGTGTGATGGCGTCGCTTGCGGCTGGGGACGATTTGGAAGCGGTCGCGACCAACGTTGTGTCCACCAATACTTTCATGTCGACGGTCAGCTTGTCCACACTTGGCGGAACCGGTTCGCCCTTATGGGGGATTATTTGCAGCGCAAACCAATAGACGTTGTCCCCGGGTGCGGTGAATTTGAAGAATCGCTCGGTCGGCTCGTGCTCAGCCACTTTTTTCCAAGTCCGGCCCTGGTCGGTGGACGTGTAGAACACGATCTTTTTGATGTTGGCAACTTCCCGCGGATCGATCTCAATGGGAAACTTGAATTCTCGGCTGGATACCACATGGTGATTGTCATCGACCGCTGGCGACCGCATTTCTTGTTGCCGTGATGGCGGCGCAGTCCATTGACTGGTGTGGATGGAACTCAGACCAATGCAGATTACGAGGTATCCAAGAAACATGTGCGTGCCCTCCATGGCGTTGACGGAAACCGATTTGAAGAAGTTTAGTCATTGCGAGGATTAAATGGCAATAGGAGTTGGAATTTGAAAAAGGGTGTCCCTCTCGATTTGGCAAATTTGGCCGAAAGCCGGTAGCCATCGGCTATCGGCCAGAAGTCCAAATTTGTAGCACAATCTGTTGTTAGCTTGTGCGTCTTGAACTCAAGCTAGCAGCTTGTGCTACATTCGTCGGCAGCCTGCCGGGCGCGTGCCCCCGCCTCGCTGCGGTCAGGCGCAGACTTAGCGCCAACGAAGTGACGCCGGACTCGCGCCCGGGGTGTCATCCAGGCGTAGACTGTCC
>DASRAT010001102.1:0-3705 GCA_035638015.1 Gemmataceae bacterium
CAATGGCAAGATGGTTCCCGTGGATGTGGAATTGAGCAAGGACGGCCAGAAATTGTGGCTGTCGGTGTGGTTCCAACCATTGGCTCAGGGCCAGACGATCCCGGCCAACATCCTGAACGGGATGCTCGAAGCCAATGGCAAGTTCGGCCCTTGCCACTTCTTCGTGGCCCAATCGAAGAACATGGTTTTGGCTTGCCCGGTTGACAATCGTTACCTGACGGCTGAAGACCTGCGGCGCGAGATCAATATCTTCGTGAACGTGTATGCTCAGACCGAGAACCTGTGGAACACGCAGAAGTGGGGCGTCCAGAATGGCGGCCGCTAACACCGAGGTCTTGAGAAGAACTAATTAAAAGCAGGCCCTCAGCAGCCAACAATGGTGCTGAGGGCTTTCTTGTTTTTGTGTAGCTTTTAGCAAGCGTGGCAAATTCCCAAATGGGAAATCCGCGAGCAATGCGCAAGCCACGCAAGGGACAACGCTACTGCTCTTGTCGATTTCGTTTCTTGGCAGTACCATCCGCCGCCGATGGAACGCGCAGCCCCCATGCCCGTGGAAGGAACGTCTCCGCCTGCCAGGCTGGCGCCTTGGTTGAGGCCTGTTCAGGTCGCGCGGCCGTCTGCTTCCGCACCCCCCGCTTCCAGTGTGGTAATTGCCTGGTTTTGGACCTTGCTCATCCTTGGGCTGATCGCCTGGCATGCCTGGATGACGCTGCAAATGTTTGGCACGGAGCGGCCCTGCGAGCACATGCTGGACGATCAACCAATCGTCTCGGGCCGGCATCCTGTGCACCTTTACCACGGCACGCTGGGCGCCCGCTCTTTGCTGGCCACGCACCGCGTGTCGTGTTTCGACCCCGCCTTTCAAAGCGGCTATCCCAAGACGCCGATCTTTGACAGCGGCAGCCGGCCGGCGGAGTTGTTCCTCACCATCGCCGGAGGCGTCTATGATCCGGCGGCCTACAAGATCGGCCTGGTAAGTTGTTGCGCGCTGGTGCCGCTTCTGGTAATCATTGGCTGCTGGGGAGCGGGCTGGAATCCGGCGGCTACATTTTTGGCCACCGGGGCAAGCCTGGTGGTTTGGTGGAGCACGCCGTGCCGGCGGGCACTGGAAGCCGGCGACATCGATCTTCTTTTGGCGGCGCTGGCCATTATTGCTCATGTCGGCTTGTTGATCCGATTCGACCGGCAACCCGGCCTTTTGACATGGCAAGGCATGTTACTCACGGGGTGCCTTGGCTGGTTCGCCCAGCCCATGCTGTTTCTCATGGTGCTCCCACTGATGTTGGTGTATTACCTCAGCATTGGCCCCCGTCATTCCTTGACTACCTGGCATCTGGCGCTGGCATTGTCCGAACTGGGCGCCCTGGCTCTGAACGCATTTTGGCTGATCGATTGGGTGCGGCACTGGTGCCTGCGCGAGCCGTTGCCGCTCAGCGACGGGATGCTGCTGCATCGCACTTTCGCGACCATTTGGACCGCGCCACAGTGGGGCGATCAGGCGGATCGAATTCTGGCGGCGATACTTTTGGGCAGCGCATTAGTCGGCATAGCGTTGTTGAACCAAATGCATCAGCGCGTGGCGGCACGGCTGCTGGGATTAGGGGCCAGCGGCCTTTGGCTGCTGGCGATCCTCGGCATTTCTTGGGAACCGCTGAGCCAGGTCGGCACCGCAGAGTTGATGGTGCCAGCGCTGTGGTTCGCGGCAGTGCTGGCGGCTTACGCCTGGACGCAGGCCTTCCGGCTTGTGGCCCACGTGGCGGGCTCACCATGGCGCGGCATCGTCGTCGTGGGCGGGCTGTTGGCGGCGTTGGGCTACGCCCAGCGCGATCTCGTCCAGCTGTTAGCGCAGCGTTGCATGGAGTCGCCGGCAATGGCGTTGGGAATCGGCGGCGACCGCGAGTCCCTGGTGACGACGTTGCAGCAGCAGACAACGCCCCAGGCCAGGATTCTCTGGGAAGACAGCCGTCAAGGAGACGAAACGCAGCGCTGGACGGCGTTGTTACCGATATTGACTGGCCGATATTATGTCGGGGGTCTGGACGCCAGCGGCATCATTGAACACACCAAATCGGCCCTTATGGACAGCTTGCTTTGCGGCCGTCCCTTGGCCCTATGGGCAGACGCCGATCTGGAGAACTATTGCCGGCGCTATAACATTGGTTGGATCGTGTGCAGGTCGCCCGAGTCAATGAACCGTTTTCGAGCCTGGAGCGGGGCCAAGGAGACGGCGATGATGAAGGACAGCCGGCCGGTAGCGCTGTTCACAGTTATAAACGCGCCGCGCAGTTATGCGTTGAAGGGTCAAGCTACGATGGTGCACATGGACAGCCATCATATTACGTTTGCTGACGTGGCGCCGGATGAAAAGGGAGTGGTGGAGCTAAGTTTGCATTACCAGACGGGGTTGCGGGCAACGCCGGAGCGGGTCGCTGTGGAAGCCGCCGACGACGGGAAAGATCTTATACCTTTTGTCAGGTTGCGGTTGGAAAGGCCCGTAGCGCGAGTGACGCTGACGTGGCATGACCGCTAATGGCGGCATGTTTTAGCCACCTTTGCCCCAACCACCCCTGCCGGGCGCCTTATTTATGCCCTGGCCGCCATTGCCCATGCCTTGACCGCCATTGTTCCAATATTGGCCAGGATTGTTTTGGCCCTGGCCTCCGTAATTGGGCAGCTGGCCGGCATTGTTCATGCCCACGCCAGCTTTTTTCATGCCCTGGCCACCCTTGTTAAAACCAGGATTTGGCATTTGGCTGGAGGGGCCAGGCCGATAATCCGCGACGCCAAAATCTTTGACGGTGCCTTTGCCGGTCCTGTTAACTGTGTTGGCGAGATTCGCGACGTAAAACAGGACCTCTTCGGCCGTCAACAGGCCGTCACCGTTGCGGTCCATCAGCTGAAATTCCTCGACGCTTTTGTTGCTGTGACGCCACTCGTAAAGGCCGACCTGCCCGTCTTTATCGGTGTCCAGCTGGACGAACCAGGCGGGCAGGTTGTTGGGCAGCTTGCCCACACGGTAAACGACGGGCCGTTTGTTAAGCTCTTCCAGGTCGAGGCCGGGATTGATCTCTACCTCCGGCTCCGGGTTGTTGGCCTTGGCAAACGCCTCTCTCATCTTCTGCAAGGCGGCTTTGGCCTCGGGATTGTTCTCAATCTTTTCGCGCCAATCGGCCCACTTCTTGGCGGTTTCGCCGTTGGGGTCTTGCTGAATTTTGGCTTGCTCGGCCGCCATTTGCTGCTTCGCGTTGTCCACCATCTTCATGGTGTCCGCATCGCCCGCCATGATCTTCTGTGTCATTTGCGTAAAAGCCTGACTAAATTGATCGCGATTAATGGTGTTGCCTGTGATGCCCTGGCTACTAGCAAACTGCATTAACATGTCTTTGAGCGCGCCGGAGTCGTTGATGTTGATCGTATCAGCCCCACCCGCCATCATTGTGAAAATGAGGTTGGGATTCATGCCCATGCCTCCCATGCCTTTCATGCCGCCCGCACCGCCCTGCCCTTGCCAACCTTGTCCCCTGCCCTGCCCTGGTTGGGCCGGGGTTTGAGTAAGGGCTGGCAGTGCGCTCACCAATACGACCACGACGGCCACCAAGGTGACAAAAGCAATAAATACATGGCGAGTTCGCATGTTAACCTCCCAAGGGGGCCCCTACGGACATGTGTCGGGGCGGCATTTGTGCAATAGCCGTGCGCTTTTTG
>DASRAT010001103.1:0-15942 GCA_035638015.1 Gemmataceae bacterium
ATCGACCGACTTTTGAGGGTAGCGAATCAATCGAACAAATGGGTATTTCTTGACAAACGAATCGATTACCTCCACGCTGTTGTCCGTCGAGCAATCATCCAGAACAACCACATCGTGAGGCACAGGATCCTGGGTGCAAACAGAATTCAGGGCAAAACCTATGCACGCTCCGTTGTTGTAATTGGCCATGACCACGGAGACTTTTGGAAATGCAGCTTCAGCCATGCTCATTCAACTCCTCAATTTGATTCCGCGGGAATGGTCACCAAACCAAGGCGGCCGTCGTCCACATAAATTCGCGAGTAATTTTCACGGTCGCTCGCGTCGTTCCAGGCCGTGCATTCCTTGCAGATGGAAACGTCGCCTTTGTTGCCGCTCAAATGCGATTCACGCCGCAGATGTGCCAGTTGGCTTTGCCACAAATCGCGAATCGACTGGTCACGAACGTTGCCCAGGGGGAATTTGTTGTTGTAGTCCACGCTGCAAAGCGGCACGTCTCCATTGGCAAAGATGATCATCAAAGACCACAATGCAACGCAAGGCAAGAACGGCTGGTAGCTCATGGATACCGGCTTGAATTGTTGCAACTGTCCACCCCAGTTGTGGATATCGGAATAATAGACACGGTCGTGAGCGGCCAGCTTGGGTTTCCAATATTCGTAATACGCCGGCCATTCGTGAAAGTTGCTTTCCTGGCGAATCATGCGCAGGATAATAGTGGTTTCCGGCCGAATCCGGTTCCGCATTTCGATGAACTTGAGGGCATTTTCCATCACTTGTTCGAAATTCAAACGCACGCGAATGGCCTCGTAAACATCTTTCTTGAGGCTGTCGATCGACAGAAGCACTTCGTCAAGCCCCGCTTCAAGCAGCGACTTGGCCCAGCGTTCGTTGAGGAGGGCCACATTGGTCGAGATGTTCACCGAACGGATGCCGCCGTCCTTGAGGGTTTGAACACGCCGGGCTAGCTTCTTGTCCAGCAACGGCTCGCCGTCTCGGTAAAGACATACGCGGTTAACTTCCTTGGCGTTGGCAATCAACTCATCGCTGATTTTCTGAAATAAATCATCCTTGATCGTTGGAGTATTTCGCTGCCAGTCATCGATGGTGCACATGGGGCAACGCGCGTTACACGCATTGATGGTCTCGATTTCGAAATAGCGGGGAAAACTCAACAGCTCCTCGTAATTGCCCGCGGGATGAATCCGCTTGACCAGATATTCTTGGGCTTTGGCGCGATTCATGACACATTTTCCTTTCCGCGTGCGGTTGCAAATCTGTTCGCGGCGAAGCGTCGGCAGATCGTATCATAGCAGGTAATCGACAAACCAGCGGCACTTTGCAACCTTGCTGAAGACAACGAAGCATCAAGTGGCCTGGCCTCGATAAATGGAAAATCGCGGATGCTGCACCTGACGACGTTTGGATTGTCCAAAGGCGCCCAGGGCCGCACCGCATTAATCAGGGCCTGCAGCAATTCGAGGCGACTGCACCGATCGGGACCGGCCAAATGATAAAGCCCCGTCAATTGTTTGTTAGCCATGGCCAGCATTCCCGCAACGGCGTCATCCACGTCAATGGGAGAGAACACCTGGTCATGGGCGGCCCGAATGACATCGCCTCTTTCCAGACAACGCATCCATTCGCTCAGCAGGTGGTCTTCGTCGGGGTTGGTGCTCACGACTTTTGAAAGCCTTGCCACCGCATAGGGAGCATGTTTGCCGGCAAGATACGACTCGACCTGCAATTTTTGCCGGCCATAGGTGAGTATCGGGTTGGGAGCATCGGCCTCGGTCCACCCGCCCCGCGACCCATCGAAAACAGCGTCGCTTGAAGCAAAGATGGGCGTGATCCCGCCTGACACCAAATCGTCAATGATTTGCTGAACGCCTTCCACGTTGACGCGAGTCGACTCAGCGAGATTGCGGGCGCAGGCGTCAATATTGGTAATGCCCGACAAGACAAAAGCGTGGGTGAGTGCCGGGTGCTTGGGCAGAAGGGGATCAGTCAGGCGCATGGAGCGCAGGTCAAAAAATGACCCTCCGGGAATTGGGCGTTGGCAAAACGTGGCCACCGCTTGTTCGGGACCGAGCTTGTGAAACAAAGCCCGCCCAACAATTCCCGAGCCGCCCAGTATCAAATATCGTTGATTACCCACGATCGTCGCGCGGCCCGTTTTTTTCGTCGCGGGCCAGCTCCACACGCCACATTTCTTCTATCAAGCGCAAGTCTTCCAGCGCTTCGGCGCCTGAACTGATCGATTCCTTGACTTCGAGGATGTTGTTGACAAACGCTTCCGCCTGCCTGCGAAAAGACCAGGTCCAGTTACACTGCGGCGCAACAATTTCTTGCACCGCCCCTGCTTTGTACAACTCCACTGTGGCGGGCACATTTTTCAGCAAAGCCGGCGGCGTCCGCAGCGTCAAACGGCCGTCGGCGAAATATACCTCCGTGACTTCGTCCCAGCCGCGATTCGATGTGCGTCCCGTCTCCAAGGTGGCAGTAAAGTCGCCAAAATTCAACACCGCGATCTGACCGCCTGGCCCGCTGAGATGGGCATGTTCCACGGTCGGGGTCTTGCCGAAAAGATAGCGAAGCAAATTGGTGTTGTGCGAGTAGGTATTGACGAAGGCAGCATAGGGTTTGGCCCAATGGGCCGGAACCCAGTCGGGCGTGGTCGGCCAACCGGCGTCGCTGTAACTCGCTTTTTCCTCGGTCACCACGTGGCCATCGACGCGGCAATAGGAATCGCCCATGTAGCAATGCGCCCGCGCAAACTGCACTTTGCCAAGGGAACCCGAAGCGATGGCATCGTCAAGGATGCGCTTGGCCGTTTCGACGCCTTCGTCGAAGCGTTTCATGTGGCCAACCGCATAATGGAGGTTTTGCGCTTTAGCGCACTCCACCAGGCGCGCCCCCTGTTCGGAGGTCCCCGCCATCGGTTTTTCCGAGAGCACATGCTTGCCCGCCTGAAGGCAATCATAAACGACAGGCGCCGTGTAAGGCCGAGGCGTGACCACCACCACCGCTTCGATGTCGGCATCGCGGAGCAGCTCCTGGTGTGTCGCATAGGTTCGCGGGATGCCGTATCGCTCGGCGACCTTGCGACGCAACTCTGGGCGAAATTCAGCAAGGCCCAAGACACGGCAAGCGCGGATCTCCACATAGTTCATCAGATGTGCGAGCTGGCCCATGAAGCCAGCGCCGATCATGCCGAGATTGAGCTGCCGCTGCGCCATCTTATCTTCCACTTGGCCGTTAGTTTGAAACCGCCTAAAGGTCGGCAGGGTTGGAGTTCGCGTCAATGATCCGAATGTCCGGGCAACAGGTCACGAACCGGCCGCCGCGCTCAAGGTATTGGCGATTGTCCGCCACAATTTTTTTGGTGTGAATCCACGCCAGGATAATCACATAATCCGGCATACGTTTCAGCAATTCCGCCGTGGGCACCACGGGAATCTGGTGCCCCGGCGAGAACTTGTGGACCTTCTGGGGGTGGTCGTCGAAGATGCATTGAATAGCCTGGCCCAGGCCGAATTGTTCGATGAACGTGGGCCCGCTACGGGCCGCTCCATAGGCAGCAATGCTGGCGCCGCGGCTTTTCCAGTCCGCAATTAGACTCGCGAATTGCCGTTTCATTTGGTCCAAACGAACGCCGAATTGCTTGATCGTTTCCGGACTATCCAGGCGACGCTCCTCTTCCAACGCCAGCATCTCCGCCACGGACGGCCGCACGGCTCGCCGGCCCCCGGCCGGCTGGGCCGTACCGATGATGGAGCCTCTTTGAATGCCCACGCGCTCCACGTCAATCATTTCCAGACCATGACGCTCTAAAAAGCGTTTCAGCGGCTTGACCGAGTGATGGGACATATGCTCGTGGATGATTGTTCCGAGCAAGGTCTTGTCAATGATGTCGAGCAAGTATTGGGCTTCGAACTGAAAGATTCCCTGGTCCGCCAGCATGAGTCGAATGCTGGCCGTCATGTCGCTCATGTCCTCGGCGTGTGCGAAAACGTTGAAGGCGGTCACCACGGCAGCCGGACCGTGCTTGGCGCGGATCGAGCGCGCCAAATCAGTAGTGAGCAATTCGGGCAGCGTTTCAATGTCCGCTTCGTTGGCCTTGCGGGCGATCTCCTTGGCGGGATCGATGCCCAAAACCCGATAACCGCGCTGCTTGAAAGGCCGCAGCAGGCTGCCGTCGTTGCTGCCCACGTCCACGATCAGGCTGCCGGGCGGCGGTTGATAACGGGCAACAAGGCTTTCCACCACGGCGTCGAAATGCTCAACGATCCCTTTAGTCTGGCCGGAATGATAGGTGAAATTGTCCCAGAGGACGTCGGAATCGATCACGTCGAGCAATTGCACATGGCCGCATTCGGCGCACATGTAGATGTCCAGGGGATAACGGTCTTCGTCAGCATCCACTTGATTGGTCGCCGTGTATTTCTCGGTTAGCGGAATGGGCGCGAGCTTGACGACCAGCTCGACGTTGCGGCTGCCACACAGGCGACAATTATTTTGATGGAGGAATCGAGCTTTCATCCGCGTTTTACCTGAGGAATGCCGATGTTATCTTTAGGCCTACCAATCAGTTGCGCTGGCTGGTCTTAAAGGTAACCCAGGAGCCTGAATTGCTTCAGGGTGTCCACGGCAAGCTTGTCATGGCGCCACAGGGCTGCCATTCTGCGCTGAACGGGAACGCTGGTCGCGGTCGACTCTGGCAACTTCCTGGCGACAATAAACCCGTCAATCGTGTCATATTTCATAAATATCCTCGCGGTGAATCCACCAAACGACAGATGATCGACACAGCCTGGTTGATAGTTGAACAGCGCAAATTCTTCGAAAGGATTGGAGGTTTGCCCGGTCAGGTAGCAATGCTCCACCTGATAGCCATTCGCTTGGTAATAATCCCAAAACAAGGTAGGCGAAAATGAGTAAAAGCCATGGTCCACATGGTTGGAAACCGGAAACACATGAATTGCTCGGCCGCCGACTTTGAGCATTTTATGCAAGTTTCCGAAGGCTTGAGGAACGTTGAAAATGTGCTCGAGGGTGCCGCCATCCAGGATCACGTCGAAACGATTGTTTAGCTGGTCCGGCGAAGGATGATTCATGTCAAAAATGTGGGTCGCCTGTTCATAATCGCAAGTGTCGCAGCTTTGCACGTTCTCAAAGCCGAGCTGAGTAAAAAAAGTGACGTCATCGATCCACTGAAGGTGCGGTTGCCCAGGAATGTGTCTAATGACGATTGGCCCGTTGTCATTGAGCGGCACGCCTGATGACCTTGCCCAGTCACGCAGCTCGTTAATGCCAAAGTTGATGTCTTGCCTGCCTAACTGCAACACGGCGCCATGAAACGGGCGTTCTTTTGCCTCCAGCAGCAAACAACGCGCCGTGAGCCGACTGATGCCCATCACGAGCCTCTTCGATATTGTGACATGAATCATTCAAAGAAGATAAAAGAATGATCGCCCGTATAGCCCGTTTTGGCATACAACCACTCCCACTCGTCCGTCCGCAAGATCGCCCTGCAGGTCAGTTGCCAATACAGCAGATTGACTTTTTCGCGCTCATTGCGATAGCTTTCCACCACGATGTACTTGCTCTTGCGACCCACGCGTTCAATCTCTTGAAGGGCGCTCCAAAGCTCGAAATTGAGCAGGTTGTGGAAGGTGTTCAGAGAGATCACCAGGTCAAACGACTTATCGGGAAACGGCAGCTTATCGGCTGAGCCGTGGCGCAAGAACGGCCGCACTTCTTCCTTGGCGTTTTCGAGACCGTAACGAGATATATCCAGGCCGGCAACTTCGATCCCGGGCACAACTTGAGTGAGTTCGTATAGAAGAAAGGCCTTGCCGCAACCGACATCCAGTATGCGATCGCCCGTTTTCAACTGGTAATGGCGAGCCAAAGCTTCCGCCACCGGCCGCCAGCGCCCGTCGTAGCGGTAACCGCCAAACCCATATTGGCGTTCGCCATCCCAGTATTCCTGGCCGAACCGGCCGGCGATCTCGGCACACTGAGCCTTGTCATGAGCATTCACCCGTTCCAGATAATCGCGCCGAGTAGAACGGTGTAATGTCGTCACGAAGTCGATATAAGCCATACAGTTACGATCAAGTAGCTTTGTTGCAGCGTGAGCACGCCCGTAAACCCCGAGGGCTTTGAGCACATGCTTCAATTCTTGACGTTGGCGCCGCTCTTGTCAAGGATGAACAAAAGGTTCGTCGCGTCTCTTGGCTCACTGACTATCGGCCGCAGGCAGCGTAAACCGCCTTCCTGCCGGCACAATCCAAGCCAGGGCGAAGGCGGCGTAGCACAACAGGACGCCATCGAGCGGCAGGCGTGGGCCGGAATACAACTCTGCGTGGCTGAGTATGTATGGCAATGGAATCCAGAATATGGCCAAAGATGCCAGGCTGGATTGGCGTTTCCAGCCGTAGCTCCAGCGCCAGCCGAGAAGGCCGAAGACCAGCATTACCAACATCATTCCCACCAATGCAAGGGATATGTCGTGTGGGATCCACGCCGACAAATCTGCATGATGATTGCCGTGCGCCATGCCCGAACCCGGGAGCAAAAACCACGAAGCCCCAAACGTGAAACATAGGCCTGACCACAGCCGTTTCTCGATCATCCCGCCCGTATCATAACGGATGTTCTGCCAAACCTCGTCCGCCAACAACCGGTCGCGCCGGGCTTCATTTGACTGCGCTGTGGCGCCCTGCTGACTCACGGCCATTAATGAATTCCAAATGGCCGCATCACTTTGTGGACCGCCCTTGGCATTCTTGTTGTTGCCCATGAGCATGTGGAAGAACAACGAATCGGTGATCGGCACGATTTCACCAAATTGTTGGTAGTTGCGGACTGTCCATGGCGCCATCCCGTTGCCGAATCCAAGGATGACCAACAGAGCGCACAACCAACTGCGCGGTTGCTTGCGAAAACGCAGCAAAACCCAACAGCAGCAGATGAACGCGAACGGAAGTAGGGCTGCCCTCACCAACGCCATGCCCGCCAGCCACAAGCCAAAGGCGAAGCTGGCCACCGGGCTGCCGCGTTGAGCCGCCGCCGTGCCAAGGCAAAGACAGCAAGCCACAGCGAAGCTTGCCAGGGCGCCGTCTTGCAATTCAGAGACGTTAATGATCCAGAAGGGATGAATGGCAGTCAAAAGCCCCGCTAAAAAGCCTACCAATCTGCTGCCGAACACTTGCTGAGCGAAAAGCATGTAAAGCATCGCTGTCAGCGCTCCCAGCACACATTGCGTCCAGACTATTACCCTTGCAGTAGCGCCTTCATCGTCGATCCATTGCAATGTAAGACCCACCAGGTAGGGATACGCTGGCGCGACGTGAGCGGTGGTTTCTTCTTGTCCGCCGGGAATCAACTGCACGCGGCCTTGGAAGGCGTGATTGGTGCTGATGTTCTTTACGAGCCTATCGGCATCCGTTGTCCGCACCGGTGTATTGGTATCGCGGCGATTCAAGGTAATCGACGTTTGGGGATCCTGCACTTGAAATGGTGGTTGCTGTCCGTCTTGGACAACGGCAACAACGTAAAGCACGCGCGCCGCGACGGCGATGACGAAAACAAGCGCGGCCAGCACGGTGTCGCGCCAACCGAAAGGTTGCTGCATAGGTGACTCCACAACGCTTCTCACCGAACCAATCAGGCCGCGTCGTCAATTGCGCTTCCTTTCAACATATCTAACGGAGCAACCGCGCAATCCGCAATCCCAGAAAAGTTAATGGCGTCGGACAAAGCCATTTCACCGCGATTCGTTGTATCCGTCTCGCCTTGGCCGCGTTTGGGGGGTAAACTATCAGCTGTGCATCCCCCCGCGGCCACGGAGGACACCAACATGGTCCGCACATTGATGTGCCTGCCGCTATGCCTCATCCTGGCGCCGAGTTACCCTGCCGAGACCTTGGCATTGACAGGCCCCGAGTCGGTGCGCGTCTTTGTCACCGGTCCGGCCGTCACCGATGGCCTGCCCGATCCAGCCAAGGACATACTGGGGTTTCTTGAAGCCTGCTTGAAACGCTACGACGAAAAAGTCAAAGCCTATACGCTCAATTTTCACAAGCAGGAAAGAACCTTGGGCACATTGCATCCTTGGGAGACCATTGAAGTTTGCTATCAAGATCAGCCACACCGTGTTTTTTTTGACTGGCAAGAAGGCGGTCGTAAACCTGGGGCGATAAAAGCGCTCTACGCCGAAGGCGAAAACAAAAATGGTACAACCGGCAAAAGCCAAATTGTGGCGCTCACTAATTTGGGCGTAACCTTGAACACCGACCCCGACAGCAACGATTCCAAAAGGTCGGCCCGCTATCCCCTTAGCGAATTTGGTTTGAAACAGGCGATGCAGCGAGTCTTGGAGGTCTGGAAGGCGGCGGACAAAGAGAAGAATCTGCACGTCGAATACCTCGGCCTTCACACGCTCCCGAAAGCTGACGGCCAGATTTGTCACAAAATTCATCGCCACAGCTTCGCCAGACCGGAGGGCGAGGACGGCGTCAACGACGTGATTCTCTACATCGACCGCGAAACGCTTTTCCAGGTCGGCACCATCCTCAAAGGCAAAGACGGCGAGCTGTTGGGCGAGTATTATTTTCGCAATATACAGCTCAATCCCACGTTTGGACCCGAGCAGTTCACCAAAGCCATGCTGAAGGCGAAGCGCTAGCGACCTTTTGTCTCACCACAAATGCAGCGCGCGGCCTGCGCCGACTTTCACAATTCACACGGAATGTCCCATGAGCGACACCAGAAACGAGTTGCAGACAGTTGCCGAAAAACTTGGCATCGGCACATATCACCGCCACATTTTCTTGTGCACTGGACCCACCTGTTGCACGCCTGAAGACGGCCTGGCCTCGTGGGAAACACTGAAGAAAGCCCTCAAGGACAACAGCCTAGTGACGGGTCCTAACGCCTGTTATCGCACCAAGGTCGGCTGCCTGCGCATCTGCACGGCGGGGCCGACGATGGTGGTTTACCCCGAAGGCACATGGTATCATGGCATGACGCCGGAGCGGATCGACCAGTTTGTGCGGCAGCATTTAATCGAAGGCAAGCCGGTGGAGGAATGGGTGTTCGCGCGGAATGCGCTGCCGCCATCGGCAGGCGATCGAAGCGAGGCATGAGTGCTGGGAGTTAAATGCAACCGCTCGTCCTTCTCAACACCGTCGGCCTCACCCAACGCATGTTGCCCCATGCTCCGCGGCTTAGCGAGTTGGCCGGGCGCGGCTGGCAGCGGCCGCTGCGCGAAGTCACTCCCGCGGTCACTTGCACCGCTCAGGCCAGCATGCTCACAGGCCAAACGGCTGAAGGCCACGGCATTGTCGGCAACGGTTGGTTCTTTCGCGATACCGGCGAGATTCGTTTTTGGCAGCAATCGAATCGCCTCATCGAGGCGGAACCGCTTTATGTGACGGCCCGTCGTCGCTGGCCGACTTTTCGCTGTGCCAAGCTGTTTTGGTGGTTCAACCAGGGTGCGGCCGTCGACATTAGTGTGACGCCTAAGCCGCACTATGGGGCCGACGGCAACAAGGCTTTCGACATTCTCACTACCCCGGCTGACTTGGGGCCGCAACATCAAGCACAGCTCGGCAAGTTTCCCTTTCAGACTTTCTGGGGACCGATGGCGGGGTTACCTTGCACACGGTGGATCGCCCAGTGTGCCGCAGAGGTGCTGCGGCGCGAGCGGACTGATCTAACCTTGGTTTACCTGCCACATTTGGATTACGACACCCAGCGGTTTGGGCCGGTAGCTTGCGATTTGCCGCGCATGGTCCGCGAATTGGATGACGCTTGTGCGCCGCTGCTGGACGCTGCGGAGGCCGTCGGCGCTCGTGTGTGGGTGGTGAATGAATGCGCTCACGTCGCGGTGAATCGGGCCGTCGAGCCTAACCGGGCGCTGCGAAAAGCCGGGCTGCTGACGGCGCGGTCAGGGCCGTTCGGCGAACAGCTTGACACTTTCGAAAGCCGAGCTTTCGCAGTGTGCGATCATCAAGTGGCCCACGTTTATGTTAAGGACGCTGCTGACCTGGAAAATACCAAGGACACTTTGGCTGCGCTGCCTGGCGTGGGCCGAGTGCTGATGGGTGAGGACCGTGGCGAAGTTGGATTACGGCACCGCCGCAGCGGCGAATTGGTGCTTTTGGCAAAGCCTGACGCTTGGTTCGCCTATCCGTTTTGGCTCGACGACAAGGCGGCGCCCGATTACGCTCGTACGGTCAACATTCACGCCAAACCGGGCTACGATCCCTGCGAGTTATTCTTCGATCCGAAGCTGTGGTGGCCCAAGGGTCGGGCCATGCGGCGTTTGTTGCAGAAAATGCTTGGATTCCGCACGCTGTTTGATGTTGTGCCGCTGGACACGGCACTGGTGAAAGGCAGTCATGGCCTGGCGGGCGGCGACAGGGGGCCAGAGGATTGGCCATTGTTGATTGGTCACGGGCCGCCGCCAGCGACGAGTGAAGTTCCTCTGGCGGGTGTCCGGGATCTTGTGCTAGCCGCGCTGGAGGTTGCAAGTAATTAACGCGGCGCAATTGTCTGACTCAACAAGAAAAACAACAGCGATAATCCCACAATGGCGCAGATGATCGCCGTCATCACCCATGTCGCCGTTCGCGCTCCCTCGGTGCAGCGATCGCACCAATCCTTGTTGCCGCCGTGCTTCAGGCAAAACAGATTGTGGCAGTTTTGGCAAACCTTCCTTGCCAGAGCCTGGCAGCGATAGCATTCGGGCGGGCCATCGTCGTCAATGTAGATCGTCGGCATCTCCGGCCTGGGCGGGCATTGCAAGTAGCCTTTCTCCTCACGCTCGCCGGTTAATGCGTCCTTGGAAAAAACGGCGCCAGAGCAGACGTGGCAATAGCGGTTGCCGTGTTCTGAGCAAATGGCCAGGCCGCAGCTGACGCATTTGCGGGCGGCTTCGCGCGTGCAATAGTGGCAGATCATGGCAACTGCCTCAGTAGTGCGAGCCGCTCTTGCGGATGTGAATCATCGGATGGCCGCCGCTCAGCATCTCGCCGCGGATGATGCGGCCGACGATCAGATCGTGATCGCCGCCGGCATAACGGGCAACGACGCGGCATTCCAGAAAGGCCAGTGCGTCGCTCAGCACCGGGCCGGATTGGTCGAGATGCTCCACGTCCAGGCCATGAAAGGCGGTTTCGGTGGCTTTGAAACCCTTGCCAAAGTGGGCGATCATGTCAGTTTGGGTATCGTCGAGAATGTTGAGCGTGAAGCCGGCGTCCACCGCCAGCCAATTGGAAATATCGCGGCCGGGTTTAATGGCGACGCTGATCTGCGGCGGGTCAAACGAGCATTGCTGCACCCAGCTGGCGAGCATGCCGGTCTCGGCTTCGCCCTGGCGTGCCGTTAATACAAACAGGCCGCTGGCGATACGGCCAAGCGCGGCAGCCAGGCCCTTGTTGGTTTCCGCGGTGTTCGTCATGGTTGCTCTACGTGTGCGGCAAGGAGGTTACTTTTTCTTGGCCACCAACTGATCGACAAGGCTCTTCACATAAGCCTCAACTTCGGGATGCCGGTTATCTTTATCGTGGACAAGTTTATCGCCAATGAACTGCACCCATTTGCCTTGGGGGTTGAAGACATAGATGCAAGGAATCTCGCCGATGCGCATCTTCTCTTTAACTAGGTCGTCTGGAACATCAAGAATGACATTGGTGTACGTCGCGTTTTGGCTTTTCAAATAATCTAACACGGCCTTCTCCTTGGCCTTCTTTTCCGCATCATCCTTGGCTTTGCTGAATTCAAAAGTCGAAACGGAAATGACCACCAAGCCTTTGTCGCCAAATGCTTTTTGAAATTCGGCATTTTGAAAGAACGACTTCCTGCACGGTATGCACCACGTCGCCCAAAAATCGAGCAGCACGACCTTGCCTTTGTTGCTTTCTACCAGATCGCACAATCCCTTGTAGTCGACGACCTTGACGCTGACCGGATCGGGCAATTGCTGACCGGACGTGGGACGCGCTCCCTGGCCCAACAATAAAGCCACCACGCCGATAAGAACGGTGGTTCGCAAGCTTCGCATGTTTGCCTCCTTTACCCAAATCGCCCTGTAGGACGGCCTTCCCAGGCCGTCCGGGACGGCCTGGGAAGGCCGTCCTACAAGACTGGCACCCCAGGCGGTGCGATACTGCATGGTAACGTCAAAGCCCTACAGCGGCCAAGACGGTTTTGCGATCACTCGACAATCACCGTCTCCGTTTCGCCGCTGTCCACGTCCAGGACCAAAAACTGTTTCTGGCGGGCGCGATGCAAAGCCCCCGGATTGATGACCCTGGTTGGCCCTGTGCGGCGTTCGTCGGCAATGTGAGTATGCCCATAAAAAAGGTAATCAAATTCGCCTGATTTCTCGACGCTCTCCATGAGCTTGTGATCGTCGCCATGCAGCCAGGCGATGCGGACGCCGTTAAGCTCCAGCTTTCCCATTGGTTCATACAGCGTGGCGCCGATGCCGTGAACCGCCATGCGAATGGAAGAGCGCTCATGGTCGCAGTTGCCGAAGACGAAATGCGTGTTGGGCGGAAACAGCCAGACTGCTTCGGAGTCTTCGATGTCTCCACAATGGAGGATCAAATCCACGTGGCGCTCTTCCACCAGTTGGAGCGCCGTTTCAATGGTCGGGTAACGGCTGTGGGTGTCGCTGAGGATGGCGATGCGCATAAATTCACCATGCTAAGCCACAAGCGGCTTGGTAGCCTTGGTCAAGGCCTCGACGAAGAAATGCTCGCCCCAGGCCACTGATTCGTCCACGCCAAGGCCCTTGTGCAAATGATAAACGCCGTGCATCAGGATGCCTTCCCATTCTGGGCGATTGAAGGCGAGAAATTCATCGGTGCAAAGCGTGTTCAGCGTCTGGAGGGCCGCCAGGCGATAGCGGTCGCGCTCGGCCTGATCTTGGACTTCGTTGGCCAGATCCAATAGACCGCTGGCTGCGATAGCCGCCGCCGAGCTGTCGAAGGGTTGCTTGCCGTCATCGGGCACGTCGAAATCCCAAAGCGGCACCGCCCCATTGGGGGCATGCTTCAAGTAGAAGTCTGCACAGCGGTGGGCGGTTTCCAGAAACTCGGCGCCGCCGCCCAGACGATGCATTGCGGTGAAACCGTAAAGCGCCCAGGCCTGGCCGCGAGACCAGGTGCTGTCGGCGCGAAGCCCCTGTTGCGTACTTTCGCGGACGAATTTGCCGCTTTCCACATCAAAAATGCCTTCGTGGGCGCTACCGCCATCGGCGCGGATGATATACTTGGCCGTTGTGCGGCAATGTTCGATGGCAATCTCTCGCAACGCCTCGTCACCCGTGGCGTTGGCGGTCCAGAGGATAATGCCAACGTTCATCATGATGTCGATGAACAACGAATGTGGGCCGAGAAATGACGCAAGGTAGCCGCCCTTTTGCCGACGCAGCGCCAAGGTTCGCCCGGCTTCGAGGATTATCTTTTCCAGGGCGGGGTCGCCAGTCAGGCGAAACCAGCGCAGGTAGGTGGAAAAGAAAAGAAATCCAAGATCGTGCACATCGCGGTCGAAGCGGCGCGGCTCCAGGGGTTTGCTGTATTGCTCTGCGAGCTGCCGCCAGCCGGCTTCGCCTGTATGGGAATGCAACAACCACAGAATGCCTGGGAAAAAGCCCTCGCACCAGTGGGTCCAGCGCTGGCCCTCGCGGTTCCATTTGCCGCCGACGGTGTACATCGGCGAATAACCGGGATACGTGTCCACGGTGCGGCGCGCCTGCCGGCCGACAAAATCGAGCGCGGCGTAAATGCGCGGCAACAATTGTTTGCGAACAGTTTCAACGTCGTTCATCCGCCCACCAACCTCCGATCTTTGGTCCATAGTTGTTATAATATGTCTCTTGGGTGGAACCCACGGCGATCCGGGTGGAGTGCATGCGCTGGTCGATAGTCCGTCTCATCTGGCTGCGTGAGCTGCGCGATCAACTGCGTGATCGCCGCACGCTGCTCATGGTCGCCGGATTGCCGCTTTTGCTCTACCCCATTCTCGGCGTGGCGGTCCTCAATTTTGCCGTGGGCTTTGGCGAGCGCAAGTCAATCATCGGCATCGTGAACGGCCCTGACCAGCCGATGGACTTTCCGACGCGCCCGCAAGGTGAGGGCCTTTCCCCGTTGCCGCCGTTCGCCTGGTTAACAACAAGCCCCGGCACTTTTGACAACGTGGTCGGCGCCGCCGCACTCAACGTCTGTAGCCACACCTGCCTCGATTATCCCCAACTCGTCCACAATGGTAAGATCGGGCGGCTTTATCTGCAACAGCCTTCCGAGAAAAAGCTGGTGCCGCTGAACGCTGCCCTGGTGCAGCTCGAATGGCTCGACAAACCACGCCGTGATTTGCTCGACGAAAAGAAAATCGACGTCATGGTGTCAGTCGGCCCGGACTTTTGGAGCGGCATCGAACACGGTCAACCGGCCATCACCGTTGAAGCGCGGGACAACGATGACAGTTCGAGGCTCGCGGTTCAACGCCTGCAATTCGTCCTGGCCCGCTGGAAAAAGCACATCAAGGAAGTGCGTTTTGTCCGTAATCAGCTGCCGAACAATTTTGACGACCCCTTCACCATTCACGAGCCCGATGCTGACAAGTCTTCGCCGGCTTCACGCACCGCGCTGGACATGCTGGTGCGAATTTTTCCTTTCATGCTGGTGATGTGGTCGCTTGCCGGCGCGCTTTATCCCGCCGTCGACCTTTGCGCGGGCGAGAAGGAACGCGGCACCATGGAGACGCTGCTAATCAGTCCCGCCAGCCGCGAGGAGATTGTTTGGGGCAAGTTTTTGACAATCTGGGTGTTCAGTGCCGGGACGGCTTTTCTCAACGTCTTGAGCATGGGTGTGACCACATGGTTCTTCGCCGCCCAGCTACCGCGCGTCGATCTCACCACGGGCGGCTTGTTTTGGTGCATTGTGTTGCTGTTGCCGTTGGCGGCGTTTTTCAGTGCGGTCTGTCTTTCCATCGGTGCTTACGCGCGCAGCTCCAAGGAAGGGCAATACTACTTGATGCCCTTGTTTGTCATTACGATGCCATTGATCTTTTTGACGTTGGCTCCCGGCGTAGAACTGAACTCCTTTTACAGCATGGTACCGGTCACCGGCGTCGCTCTGCTGATGCAGCGTTTGTTGACCTCGCCCAATTTCGAGCAGCCCTGGTTTTACATCGTCTCGGTCATGGCCCCGATGGGGCTTTACAGCTGGCTGGCTTTGCGCTGGGCAATTGACCAGTTCCAACGGGAAGAAGTGCTGTTTCGGGAAGCGGAGCGGATCGACGTGCGACTTTGGCTGCGGCGTCTATTACGGAACAAGGAAACGCGCCCCACCACGGCGCAGGCCATGTTTTGCTTTGGCTTGCTGCTGGGGCTGCGCTGGTTGTCCCAGGGGCTGGGGAGCGATGTGCCGCTCTTGGCGCGCAGCTTGATTATTGTCACAGCTTTTGTCGCGGGGCCGCCAGTCTTCATGGGTTTGCTTTTGACCACGCGGCCGCGTCAGGTGCTGGCCCTGCACTGGCCGGCCTGGCCTTATCTGGCCGCGTCAGTGCTGCTGGTTCCCCTCGTTGAACTGGCCGTCACGGAGTTGCCGTTCTGGCTTTCCCAGCACATGCCGCGCCTGCTGCACGTGCTTCAAGAACGGCAAATGTTCGTGGAGCGGGCGTTTACCGAAAATGGCGAAAGCAGCCGGTGGTGGGCCGTCGGGTTGGCGATGCTGACAGCGGCAGGCAAGGAAATCGCCTTTCGCGGTTTCATCTTTGCGGGGCTTTTGAAACGCATGCAACCGTGGCCGGCGATTTTGGTCAGCAGCTTTCTGTTCGCCGCCTATCACATGAATGTTTTTTTATTGCCGCCCTTGTTTCTATTGGGCATCGCGCTGGGAGTGCTGGCGCTGCGCAGCGGCA
>DASRAT010001104.1:0-3543 GCA_035638015.1 Gemmataceae bacterium
CCGGGCGCCAACAGCAACCGAAATCCCGCATGAACCCGGCCCAGCGCCAGCTTCAGCTGCCCCGATTGCGCTAGTTTTCCCGCCGCCAGCACGTCACCCAGACGTTTGCGTTCCGCCTCGTTATGGCAACCGATCAGAACCTGGTCAGCCGTTGCCGCGGCGTCTAATTCGTCGCGGATTTTGGCCACCTCGCCGCTGAAGCGCTCCACCGATTCGACGCGAAGGTGACAGGTCATCTCCGCGGAAGTTGTCGGCAACGCAGTCACTTTGATGCTTGGAAATCGCAAGGTCTGTTGAAATACGCTGGGAATCGAGAACAGCCCCGTGACATTGGCGACACGTTCCACAAAATGCTTGCCTTGTTCCTCTAACTCATCTGGCTCGACCAGAACAACCCACGTGTCCTTGGGCAAGTGGTCAAAGATGTGGCCGATGTCGGCAGCGGCGTCTGCATCGGGGCTTGCCACAGCTGACAATGCAGCAGTGATTTCGACGGCCTTGACATCGCCCAAACTGCGCTGCGTGCTGACAGCGAACTGACGCAGCGACTCGATTTCGTCACCGAAGAACTCCAGGCGATAGGGCGCCTCGGCGTCCGGCGAAAAGACATCCAGGATGCCTCCGCGCCGCGAATACTCGCCAGGCAACTCCACTGCTTCGCGGCGCTGAAACTCGTGATCGACCAACCAGCGTGTCAGTTCGTCCAAATCCAGATTGGCTCCGACGCGCAACAGCCTGCGGCGCTGCCGAAGTTGGGCCGTGTCGGGTACGGGTTGCAACAGCGCCTGCATCGTAGTGACGACAAACCGCGGCGGCTCGATTTCGAGCAAACGCAGCATCCGCAGCCGTTGCCCGGCCACTTCGTCAATAACCTTGTCGCCAATCGGCCAGGTGTCCCACGCCGGAAAAAGGGCCGGCCGCAAACCGGCAAAGCTGACGATGTCTTCGCACCAGGCGTCCGTATCACGCGGATGAGCGAGAACGACCAGCAGTGTTTTCGGAGCATGCAATCCAAGAGCGGAGGTCGCCAGAGCGGCGGACGATTTCCAGGCTCCGTCGATAGTGGCAGCGCGGCCGTTCTTGAGCGCGGCGACAAGACCGGCAAATCCTTCGACCTGCTGGATGGCCAGGGTCAGGTCCTTGAGGGAGTCGAAGGCAAGGGGCATGGGGGTATTGTAGGAGCGGAGCGCTTCATTTCTTGATCAAGTCGAGCGCCTGCTGTACAACCTCAAACGCCGCCCGCGGCCGCGCGATCCGCCGCACATTCTCACGAAGCCACGCCATCCTCTGCTTGTCCTCCAAAATCGCCGCCACTTTGAGCGGCAGCGTCGCGGCGTTGTTCACCTTAATGGCGGCGCCGCTCTCCAGCAAATAATCACTGTTGCGGCTCTCCTGCCCGGGAATCGGGTTGACGATCACCATCACCGCGCCGCGTGCCAGCGTTTCCGATGTCGTCAAACCGCCCGGTTTGGAAATCACCAGGTCGGCGACCGCCATCATCTCGTCGATTTCCTTGGTGAAGCCAACGACTTTGACTTTATGCCGCTCGGGCTTGGCGGCCTTCGTCAGATCGGCTTTCAGTTTTTCATTACGGCCGCAAACCGCAATGACTTGCAGCGGCAGCGGTACTTGCAAGAGCGCCGTAAAGAGTTTTTCAATGGGTCCCACGCCAAAACCGCCGGCGAGCTGGAGCACAATCGGCCGGCTGCCGTCCAGGCCATGCTTGGCCAACAGCGCTGCCCGGTCTTTCTGAACGCTGAATACCGGATGCACGGGGATGCCGGTCGCCGCCGTCGCATCCTTGGGTACGCCCCAGGAATGCAGATAGCTCGCCCCTTCGTCGGTAGCAGTGAAATAACGCTCGCACGGTTGATTCACCCAGAGGCGATGCGTCTCAAAGTCTGTGGTTGCAGTCACTTGCGGCACATTGATTTTGCCGGCTTTGCGCAGGGAGGCGATGATCTCCGCCGGCAGAAAATGGGTATTGATGACCATGTCCCAGCGTTCGGCGAGCAAAAAGCGCGTGAACTTCTTGAGATTCATCTTCTCGACCAGCAAGCGAAAGCGGTCGCCGCGGTTGCGGCCCGATTTGCTGGGCTTGTCCAGCATATCGTAAAAATAGCCGAGCACATGCGGCGCTTTGTTGACAAGATCGAGGTAGAATTGACCATAGAAGCGGCGAAAGACAAGGTTGGTCATTTCCAACACATCGACGTTTTGGACTTTGCCGTGCGGCGCTATTTCGCGGAAAGCGTGCTCGACCGCCTCGGCCGCGCGCATGTGCCCGGCGCCGACCGAAGCCGAAAGGACTAAAACTCGTGGACCCATGTGCTTCTCCTCATGGCGCTTGCACCCTTGCCGTTCCCTCCCCTGTGCTAGGGGGAGAGCAGGGTTGGGGGTCGTCCAAGCATAACAGCCCAGGCCGCCAATTCCTCTTGAAATCCCCAGCCAGGTTCGCCAAGGTGGATCAAGGCGAGGAGTTCACCATGATTGCAGTGCGTCATGCCGTGCTCAGCGATAAAGGTTTGCGCCACGAGTGCAACGAGGATCGCTGGTTTGCCAATCCAACAGATGGTCTCTATTTCGTCAGCGACGGCATGGCCAATGAGCCGACGCCGCAGTTCGTCCTTGATAGGTTGCCGACGCTCATCCACACGACTCTAACCGATTTAAGGGACTCCACGGCGGTCGCCGCGGGGTTAATGCTGCAAAGGGTCGTGTGCGAACTCAATAACGAGGTCCGCTCGATGGATGCCGAGCTGAGAAAGCAATCCGGCATCGTCGGCGCCACGCTGGTGATGGCACTTGTCCGCACCAACGATGTTCTGCTCTCCCACGTGGGCGACAGCCGCATCTACTTGCACCGGGCCGGTGCGCTGGAGCAATTGACCCAAGATCATTCCTTGGTCCAGGACAGTTTGACCGCCGGCAAAATCACCGCGACCAAAGCCGGCGCGCTCGGGTTCAACGGCGGTCCCTCGCGCTACATCGGCATGCGGAGCCCGATTGTTGCTGATGTCCGCGCCGTGGAACTGCTACCGGGCGACCGGCTGCTGCTGTGCAGCGATGGTCTTGTGGAAATGCTGCCGGACGAAGCCATCCTCACCCTCCTCAACGAATCTTCGGACTTGGACCTGGCATGTCAAGCGTTGGTTGCAGCTGCCAACACCGCGGGAGGGTTTGACAATGTCACTGTGCTTCTGATCGGTGCCGAAAGTGTCGGACATGCGCTTTGAGCCGGTTTTGCTGCCTGCTACTTTGGCAATGATGGCCCCCAATGTGCCGCGGCGCTGGGATGGCTTTGCCTGTTTTGGTAGCGTGAGAACTATGAAAAAACTCCTCGTCGTCCTGGCCCTGCTCGTCGTCGTGGCGCCCACTCTGTCCCAACAAGGGTCGGTCCGCATTTACACCACTCCCCAACTGCCGGCACGAGACACCCTCGACAAATTGAATCTGACCATGGCCTGGCACACCAAAGCGCCGATGGAGAGCATGCGCGATGGCTTCTATAGCCTCCAGCTCATTCCCGCCGGCAAGAAAACT
>DASRAT010001105.1:0-12552 GCA_035638015.1 Gemmataceae bacterium
CACTTGCGTTCGACACCGTCATTCCCGATCTCGCCGCCTTTGAAAAGGCCGTAACTGACCGCGTTCCAATTACCCTCCATGATCCCCGAAGCAACGCCGCAGTCATCGCTCGCGACTTCTACGATGAAGTCCAGCGCCGCCTCCAGGACGCCCCCGCCGTCCGCACTGAGAGCCGCGGACCTGGCCTTCTCCGCCGAGCCGTCGCCAGCGTTCTTGGCTGACACACCGGCACAGGCTGGCGCCGTCCACGGCCGTACCCGGCTGGCTGGCGCTTACATGGTCCAGGTTGGCCGCATTCGCCCGGATCCCGCACAGCCCCGCAAAAACCTCGACACCCAAGCCCAACGCAATCTTGTAGTCTCGATTCAGCAGGTCGGAATCCTCCAGCCGATCACGGTTCGCTACATCCAGACCGACGACATTTACCAAGTCATTGCAGGTGAGCGGCGATTCCAGGCCGCTCGTGAAATCGGGCTTCCCGAAATACCCTGTTGGGTGAAAGAACCGAAGGCCGAGGACGTTCTTTTGCACCAAATTGTCGAAAACTGGCAGCGGGAGGATTTGCACCCCTTCGACCTGGCCGATGCTTTGGTCTTTCTTCGCGACAGTAACGGCTATTCCCAGAAGCAGCTGGCTGATCTGACAGGTAAGGCCGAGAGCGAGATTTCGCGAATCTTGTCGCTCTTAAAGCTCAATCCAGCTGCCCAGCGTTTCGCCCGCGAGGATGAAAGCGGCTTGCTCTCGCGTCGACACCTGCTTGCAGTGGCGACCATGCCCGAGGTCAAACAGGTTGAAACCGTCACTCGCATTCAGGCTGGCGAACTGACCGCTGTTGAGACGGAAATGCTTGTTCGCAATGAACGAAAAAAGGCCATGCCTGCTCGCGGCGCTCCCGCTGGTACCAAAGTGCGATTCAAGACTGGCAATGCCGTCGTCCTCGTGACGATTCGCAAGCGAGACGTGGTGCCAGAAGATGTGATCGCAGCCCTGATGGAAGCGCTGGACCAGGCCAAGGCCAAAGCCCAAGTGAAATCCACCGACATTTCCTGATCAGCGCGCCAAAGACCGCTGAAGTTGCTCGGAGCAAATCGGCACAGCCGCTAATGAAAAAGGGCCCGGCCGGCAGTTTTGTGGCAGCCGGCCGGGCTTAGGTTGACGGTCCCGCTATCCAAGAAGTCATCACTTGGGCGCGGCTTTGCCCTTGGCCTTGTCTTTGTCCGCGGGCTTCTGGCCGTCCGGCTTCGGTTGCGGCTTTGGTTTGTGTCCACCACCATTTGCCATGACGCACCTCCAAACTGGTTAGAACGACCATTCTTGCAATAGTCATATTTTGACTATTCCATATTAGACTTTATCCTCTGGTTTTCGCTTCGGCAAGAGCAAAACCGAGGACCGAATGGAAAAATCCATCTACACGCCTGAGTACGCCGCCGTGCTGCGCTTGCTCAAGCAAGCGCGCGAAAAGGCAGGCATCACGCAAGTGGAACTCGCCAAGAAAATCGAGGAGACCCAGTCGTATGTCAGCAAGGTTGAAAGGGGTGACTTGCGGCTGGACATCGTCCAGCTACGGACCTTGTGCCGCATTCTCGGCACGACCTTGCCGGCTTTCGTCCAACAGCTGGAACGTGAACTGGCTGGCAAACGGTGAATGCCGCTTGCTCTGCGGTATTGTGCAGCGTGCTGCCGTCACTTGTGTCGGCTCAAAAGCTGGTGGGCGCGGGTGTAGTATTTTTGCAGGGTGTCGCGTGACGTGATGAGAAACACCACTTCGGCCGCGACGAAGGCGATGTCCGGCCAGCCGAGGGGCAATATGCCGCCTAGCTTGGTTCGATAACAGCCATACGCGACCGCGCTGGCGATCAGCATGTTGCCGTAGAACTGGTAGTGCTGGTAATGGATTTCGATCAGTAAGTTGAGACCGTCCACGTTGCGACCCAGACGGGAAAAGTCGAGCGGCGGCACCTTCAAGCCGGTCCGCCGGTGGAGGGTGTCCACCACGACCCAGCGGACAGCGTTCAGCACCATGCCGACCGCCAGTGACGCCAGCGTCAGGTACAGGAACCCGCCGATAGTGGGCGCATTTGCCGGCTCCGTGGCGAACCAGGTGCGAAGGACTGGCATGAATTCGCTGAAGCCGACGAGCACCGTCGCCCCTGGCACGAGGTAGGCGATGAGCGGGCCGAAGTTGTCGTTGGAAACGGCTTGCACGGTGGGGCTTGGCCTACCCTACGCCGCTGCTGCGGCAACCGCCAAATCGGAAATGATTTCCGTTTTGGCCCCGTTGCGGTCCGCCACAGTAATTCCGCCGTGGTTTTGGCTTGCCGCTGCCTATATGTGCGGGACTTGCTCCGAGCAAGTCGGTGCGTGGTTCGTCCCGAATGCCGAGTGGTTGGTCTCGAAAGCCTGCGTGGTTGGTCCCGAGAAATCGCGGGGTTCGTCCCGAGCATCCGCGTGGTTGGTCCCGACTTTGTGCGTGGTTGGTCCCGAGGACCGGCACAACGGAATCGCTGGTGGAAGCCGCCATTCCGCAATACAGCCTGAAAACCACTTCTTATCACTTTATTCGACTATTCCTCACAGGGAGCAATTGCTTGTGGCCAGCATCGCGCGGTACTGTCCAGCGGCATGTCGGATTTGTGTGTTTTGAATGACGGCTCTAACGAAACGACGCCACAAGCTGCCCCGCGCCAAGACAGCCGGCCCGGCCCGGCGGAGCGGGCCGACCAACGCGAGGTGAATACTCCTCGGGAAGAAGGGAGCGGGGGCGGGGCAGCCGCGGCCGCGGTCCCCGGAATCGTCCGGGTGGAGGCCAATTTCCTTCGGCTTCCGCTCTTCGCCCTCGACAACAAGCACCTTCGCACCATGGACGGTATTCGCTGCTCCGGCACCTTCCGCCGCCAGGGCCAGACCTACGACTTTACTTTCACCGCCACCCGCAATGCGGGCACGTTCTATCCGGGTCCGCTGGCCCGGTCCGTCCACTTCGCCCTCTTGAGCTTCGCCACTGAACGCGGGCTGCCCGTCCAGAATCCCATCGTTTTCACCTGGCGGGAACTCTGCGGCCGCCTGGATATTCACTGCTCCGGCAAGACGATCCGCGAGTTGCGGCGGGCCTTGTTGGCGACCAAGGGACTGATGATTGACAGTCACCACGCCCTCTACCTCAAGCCTGATGGCAAGGCCCTCGACAGCAGCGAGGACCTGCGCCGCGTTGTGTCGCTGTACGACGAGCTGGAGTTCTTTGGCACCCGCCGCCAAGACGGCACCACGGCCGATGTCAACGCCGTGTGGCTGAGCCGCTGGTATCTCGACAACCTCAATGCACTCTATTCGGGGCCGCTCCAATTTGGCTTGTGGCGGCAACTCAACGAGCACAGCTTCATTGCCAGCCGGCTGTACGAGTTTTTGTTCTTCAAGTTCTACCGCGGACGCGACGAGCTCCGCTTCAACTATGCGACCCTCGTGAAGTTCATCCCGGCCCGCATGGAGCGGTATGCCTCGGATGCGAAAAGGCAGCTTCAGCCAGCGTTTGATTTACTCCGAGCCGCCGGGCTTCTGGCCCATGCCGAGTGGGTGGCGAACACGGCTGGCGATCCGCAGATCGTTCTCCGCCGCGGCCCTCAACTGCATGCGGTGGCCGGCGACCGCGGCATGGCCGTGGACGTGGCGGAAGAGGACTTCACCCTGCACCAGATCGAGAACGTGCGACTGCCTGAAGGCGAGCTTGTCGCAGAGTTTCACCGGCTGTGGGGGAATGCCAACTTCCGACCATCGAAAGCCGAGGTCACCACTGCACGTGAGTTGATGGACAAGTATGGCCGCCAGGCATTGCAAACGGCATTGCCAGCGGTGGTGCGGAGAATGAAGCAGAAGTGGCCTGACGCCAAGACGTTCGTCGCGGCAGTGCGTTATGTCGATGAGGTGCTGACCGAGCATCGTCGTCGGCAACATGCCGAGGAACGCGAGAGGACAGCTTTGGCCGAGGAAGCCGGCGACCAAAAGGCCGCCGCAAGTCGGGCCAAGGACCAGGCGGCATTGAAGCTGCTCTGGGAGAAGTTGCCCGAAGAACAGCGGACAACAATTCGCGAGGAGGTGCTGGCACGCCAGCCCCAAGGCTTATTGAAGTTTCCCACGATGATCGAGAGGCTTTGCATCAAGGAGTTGGCAAGGCAACGAGGGTTGTAGTTGGGTGAGGAATATGGACGCCTCGGCAATTGCCGCACTCCTCTTCGCTGTGCAGCGTTACTTTCAGCGTTTGCCTCAGCGGCCTGGCGCGGGGGTATTCGCTGATCCCGCCGGCGGCCGGAGGCCGACCGGGCGGCGCTTCCGTTAGCCACGGAACGCTTCCTTACTAGGCGACAGCGCTCGGGGACCTACGGCCCCGAGCCCCCACCCCTGCGACACGGCCGCGCGACACCGCGACGTTGCCGGCTTGTGGTGGGGGCTCGGGGCCCAGTGGAGATGAAGCTGTGCCCCGAGCGCTGTCGCGCACCCTGCCGCCTCGCGGGGCGGCCGCGGAGCGGGACACCACCACCGCTGAACGCGGCGGATTGGCGCGCATGGCAGTCCTCTGACACCTCGGACCAGTACCGGTCAAAATCAGTAAGTCGCAGGCAACGTTCCGCCCTGCCGTAATGCGAAGTGAGATGCCGATACGCCCTCGGGCCGGGTGTTGCCGCCGGGCGGCCGCAACCTTTTCAGATCGGGTAGTTCGTCCGGGAAACCCATGAGCCGGCGGTACAAAGCTGGATCCGCAGCAGCAGCCACGCGGATAATACCGATCCACAACTCGCGGTAATCTATCAGCTTTTCCCGATTGAGCCCGAGCACCTCGATCACTTGCGCGGCTTCGGGGCTGTCGGCGTGGAGCACTCCATCATCGGTTACGCGCACGGTGCTGGCAAGAAGCGCCGCCGTTGGATCAGGCGTTTGGAAATGCGACTTGCTCAAGTTGCACGCGGCGCAGGCATAAAGCAAATTGTCGTACTCCCGCGCCAAATCAGGGCGGAGGGCCAGCGCTGCAAAATGGTCGATGGCATACCAGCCGGTGAGTGGTCCCCATGCCTCGCGCGTCAAGCAGTAGACGCATCGAAACGCAAACTCATCTCGCAACCAGGGGCGATAGCTTTCATAGTCTGCATAACCGCGGGGGCCATGCCGACGCCGATGAGTGGTGTCGGGGTAGGTAAATGGCTCGGTCATTTTTTGGAGCCAACGTGGGCCTTGGCGGCCTTGGCCAGAAGCTCTTGATGAAGCTTGCGGAGGGGTTCAATTGGCAGCGGCGCAATCTTATCGACATAGCGGTGCATCGCCGTTTGCAAGACCGCCAGTTCGGCTTCCTCGCCCGGCGTCAGCCCCTGGTTGTACTTGCGGTCGATGAGTTCGCACCGGCGTTGATTCTTGCCGTCAGTCCACTTCCCATCATCAACAGCCTTGCCGTTCGTCGGCTTGGGCGGTGGCACCACGCACGCCACCACTTCGCCTTTGAATTCGATGACCGAGCCTTGAGGATCAGCCGGCAGCTTCAGGAAGAACTGCTTGACCGCCTCGCTTTGCGATTCCAGGAGAATATGGTGCACGGCGGATTCCTTGTGTTCCATGATCCAGGGGGGAGTAACCCTGGCATTATACCACGGTTGCAGCCTCGATGTACATCAAGTCAGAGACCAATTCTTGGCTTCGCCTGAACGCAAGAATGCCTCGATTTCCTGCCAATCTTCGATGGACAGTGATTCTGGCTGACGACCCTTGAATCGACCGCCGTACATTTTGCTTGTCCACGCCAGCCGCACCGCCGTCAACTGCGCCAGGTAGCCCAGGCACTGCTTCATGCCGTTTTCCCCTTCTGGGTCGCAATCGAGGAAGATGGTGACAATACCGTTGCAAAGTTCTCGCGCCATTCCAGCTGCTTTCGCGGCTTGCTCGCGGGTGATGGTGTTGGAGCAGAGGGCCACCGCCGGCACGCCGAGCGTTGCCAGGCGGATCGCATCGTTTGGCCCTTCCACCAAAACCAGGCCTAGTTGCTTGAGCTTTTCCGCATGCTCTGGGGCTCGGATCAAATGCTGGCCGAAGAGTTCCAGGCCGCGATGGAACCCCTTGATGAAGTGAAATTTCTCCGGCTCCCGTTCTGTGCGGTCAGTGGCTTCCCAGGCTTTGTGTTTCTCCTCGAATTCGGGGTCGCGCCCAAACCAGGTCAGCACTTCCCCGCACTCCGAAAGGTAGGGATAGACGATTTTGCCCCGCATCGTCCCGCCGCTCTTGTCCTCCCCGATGTCGCGAGGCAGGTAGCCAGCACGCCAGGTCCGACACACCTCGGGAGAGAGAAAGGGGCGCCGACGGAAGTAGCTCGACGCCCTTGGCGGCATTTTCGCCAGGTCGAGCGTGAACTTGCCGTCCAGCGCCGTCAGCGCCCGCGCCCGTTCGTTTGGCGACTCGGCCAGCGGGACGTTTCGTTTCGCCTCGGGCAAAGGCCCGGGAGCAGTCGCCTGAGCCGCGGCAGGCGGCGGGGCGCCGCCCTCGACCATCGCCCGCATGTCAGCCGCGATGTCCTTGAACCGCTGGCCGCGGGGCCGGCCGCCGGCAGCGTCGCCGGGCTTGAGCAGGTCGCACATCGACACGAGATTGCCGCCCTTGCCGCAACCATATTGGTGGCAGTGCCATTGCTTGGCGGGGTGATCGGTTTGAACTGCGAGCGCCCGGTCGCCGGTCTCCTGCGTCTTACCACAGTTGAGGAAACAGCGCATCCGAGTTTGGTTGCCGACCTGCGTTAAGTCCGGCAGCAGCACGCCGTAATAGCGAGCCACATCCGCGAGGCCAAGCTGCGGCATCAACTCATCCACATTGATGAATTTCTTCTCGGGAGGCATGAAGTTGGCGGCGAAAGGAGGGGGATGGTAGACTCCACTGCCGAGCATGGCAAGCACCTCTCCCCTTTGCCTAGTCACCCCTCGGGACCGCGACCTTCTGGCCGCCCTGGAGCGCTGCCCGCTCACCGTGCGGCAACTGCTGACCCTAAGTTCCACTTTCGCCTATCCGTTCACGACCGAGCGGCGTGTCCAGGAGCGACTCCACCGCCTTACCGCCGCCGGCCGGGTGCATCGGTGGCACTACGCCACCGCCGGCCAAGGCTCACTCAGCTATTTCACCTTGAGCGGACTCGGCTACCGGCTTCTCCACCCTGACCGCGAGGCGCCAGTCAGCCGCGGACTCTTCAGCGCTGTCGGCGTCGCCCGTCAGGCCCATACTCAATCGCTGGCCCAGGTGCTCGTCCACTTCTTTGTCGCCGCACACCAATCGGCGACGACCGTAACTGAGTTTCACCGGGAGAATGCACTACGCCTCACCTGCGAAGGGGAATCCCTCTACCCGGACGCCACCTTCGAGTTGTCGCCCCGCGACGGCGTCCGCTTCCGCTTTTTTGTGGAACTCGACAATGCCAGCGAGACGGTGGCTGGCCTTGCCGACCTCGATAGCCTTGGGCGCAAATTGGCATTTTACGAGCGCTACCAGGACACCCTAACCGAGCGCTTCCGCGTCCTTGTCATCACCACCGCCGGGCCGCGGCGAGTCGAGAATATTCTCCAAGCTGCCAAGACGGCGGCACGCAATCCGCAGCGTTCACTGGCCTACGCAGCGACTCTCCGCGATTTCCTGGCGGCGAGTGAGCCATTGAGTGCGGCGTGCTTCCACAATCACCGGACTGAAGCGGTGGCTATGTTGTCTACGGCTTTCAAACCAATTGGGATACTTGGGAGGGATACTGAACGGCAATGCTTAGCTTCAGACCATCTCGTAATACCGATGTGCCAAAAGTAAGGTCGCGTGCGCCAGCAATGCGAAAGTCAAAACTCAAGGAGATACGCGAGAACATTCTAAGCTGGTACTAACGGAGGTCGTCGCTCGTTGTTGGTGGCTCTTCCTCATTTTCCATTCTGACTGCATGGAAAACACCCTCGATATCATTGTTTAGGATGGCACTGAATGATTGAACGACGCTCTCTACCAGCGGTTCTCGGTCCACCTCAAATCCGACGAGATCCACTGGCAAGATTGGAATTCGCCCAAGAGCTACAGTGCCGCTATCAGATACCAAACCCCCTCCAGCACGCGAGTGGGCTCTGGGGCCGAGAACCTTCATCACTGCTTCCTCCCAAGGACGCCCGCCGGAACGCCACAAATATGGGACAACTACCCCGAGTTGGTCATTGATGCTGACCCCGTAGCAAAACCAACAGCCGTGTGTTGGTGGCACACGTTCCACCGTTGTTTGGAAATACCACTTCTGCTTCATGGTTCCCCGCTTCGATTTTCGAACAATCTTCAGGCACTCCAGGGAGCGAAAGTAGTCATCGATCTTTGCCGCGCAAAGCTCAAGAAACTGGGCCGCTTCTTCGCAGGCTTTGTCTCCCACCGCCGTGGCCATCCTTACGATGCCTTTGCCGTCGGTGAGACCTGTCAGGTCGGGATCTTCGCCAGATTCCTTTGGCGTCCAACAGACCCGCTCCATTTCCGCAGTGTACTTCAAAGCGAACACAAGAGATCTACCAAGAGCCGACATGCGAAACACCCTCCGGCAGCGTCAAGTGACTGATTTTAGGTAGTCGAGGACAAGATATGGATTAGTCGAAACCCCAATGGCTGTCCGCGGCCAGCCGCAGATGTCTTGTAAGACCCCAGCCAAGTAGAAGCGTAGGAAGTGGAAACCGGGCGCGTCACGCAACCTAGCGAATGTCGAGTGGAATGTGCGAACCAGATCGAGAAAAGACAATGCCGACCAGTCCTCGTTGCCCCCTTGGGCGGCGCGCCCATTCGGCGTCAGGAAGACGCGGAACACGTTTAGCACATTTTGCTCCGAAGCGCGCAGGTTTAACCACTTCTCGTATTTCGCAAGTTGCGTTTCACTCTCCCACGCATCAACTTTCGCCTCGATGGCAAGCAACCAGCGAACTGGTATTTTGTCTACCTCCCACGCTCCTTCGACAAGTACGTCCAGTCGGCCCGCTTCTTCGGCACCAGCGATCTGAAATTCACTGGCAACAAGCTCTACGTTCAAAGCAAAAACCGCGTCCAGTCCCGTCACGCGATGCAACAATGAGGCAAGGAGCGTTTCGCCAAATCCGTGTTCAGCCTGGGGATCAAGTAACCACGCGAGCGTCCGGGTGTGGGCGGTTTCAAGCCGTCCATAATCCATTGTGCGAAACAGGCTGATCGGACACAGGAGCGGATCATCGGGTGACACATCCTTGAGATGCAAGTGCATCGTCTTTTGCGCCCACTGGCGCCAGGCCTCAAACCTTGCCGCCAGGAATTTGAAATCTACTGCGGGAGAAGCACCTAACGAGGAATAGACGAAGGCCAAATCCGACAAGAACTTGGGCAATAAAGCCGTTGTTTGAGGTTCCAGGCTCGCGTGGATCTCCAGTAGATCAGCCAGGAAAGTTGGCGCCAGATTTGTGTTCCCACTCATCCTTCCCTCCCAGTCATTGACTCGGCTGGACTTTCATCCGCAGCGATTATTGTAAAGCCCGGCGGATAAAGCCGACGTCGTCGGGACTGAAAGGGCTGTCCTGCGGCCTTCCTAGGCCCGGCTCACGGGAGAAATTGCCGTTGTTGATCGGCCCCTCTGCGCACCTCAAAAGCTTTTGTCGCAACTGGACTGGGTCGGTCATATTCCACTTTTTTCTGAGATCCGGGTGGAAGATTAGCCCCGTACTTTCCGTTGGAGAGTCAATCAGACAAAGAACTGGGGCCTCTAGCTTTTCATAACACCACCGTGCTTCGACAGTTGACCCTCCGACTCGATTGGCAGCAATTTCATTGAGGACATGCTCTGCGTCTTCCAAAGTAGCAATTCGACCTTCGTGCATCGCCAGCGCCCCAACCACGAATTGCAAGGTCAGGCCCTCGCCAGTCCAGGATTTGAGCAATTTGAACCAGGTGGGGTTTGCCATTGAATTCGCTCCTCCATTTTTTCTCCGCTGCTAGTGCCTTATGATAGCAACCTTCCCTCCACCAGGCCGGGGAGTCATTCGCATCCCCTGGTCAACCCAATTCTACGCTGCTAGCCTCCCCCTCCTGTCTTGAGCCTGTCGTCCAGGTGTGAGTCGTCTCATCGCAGGCGCTCTCCCCTCCGCGCATCACAAGCCCGCGGGGATTCCGCCGCACAGCGGTGACTGTGATGCTCCCTGGCGGCGCTCTCCGCGGCAGCGGGCCGACCGCCCGCCGCTCCCGCAGATGGGAACAGCACCGACATCGGCACAAGCAGGCCCCGCCTCTGGACCATGCACATCCGTGGGGCGGGGAAACTTTAGTGCACGTGCGCCGACTGCCACGGCTTTGGTAATGTAGCGGCCGTGCCCAGCACCCTACGTGTTCCGGCCGGCAACACCCGCGGTCCGCTGTACATGGAGCAGGCGCTGGCGGCACTGCATCCGGTCCTTTCTCGCGCCACGCCGTTGACGCTGGAACTCCTTCGCTCGGGTGTTGAGGTGACGCTCGGCTTGGATTTGGCCGAAGGACTCTCCCCCGTCCTGGAGGCCCAGCTCTATGCCCAATATCCCGATTGCAGTCTGACGCGGTCGGCCGAACAGCCCACCAATCCCGGCCTACGGACCTGGACGCTGGACCTTGACCTTCATTGCGATCTCTTCCCCATAAAACGTCATTCCCAGTTCGAAGACAGCATCAACCGCGTGACAGCCGATCCTCTGGCCGTTTTGCTTTCGACCCTCGCCGGCGACCGCGATTCCTCGCTCCAGCCGTGTATCACGTTGACCGTGCGCCCGGCTCGGCCCTGGCACCGCCGCCGTGCCCAGGCATGTATGCGCCGCCTGGCTAGCCCGTTCTTCGAGGCCCACCACCGGCTCGCCCATCTTTACTGCCGGCTCGCATTACACCGAGGGTTGTTTCCGCGTGTGCTCGGTTGGCTACTCGGCAGGCTGGCGCGTGAGAAGGAACACCCGCGCAGTCTAAAGACCTCCGCTCCTTTGCACCACGAGCGGGAGGAAGATTTGCAAGCTGCCGCGGACAAACTGGCCCGCCCGCTTTTCGAGGTCACATGCCGACTTTCGGTGACTGGTCCAGCCAATACAGACGCCAATTGCCAAAGCGTACTGCACGCCATGGCTGCTGCCTTCGGCACTTTCAACCTGCCTCGCTTGGCATTCTTTCACCACTGCCGTAGCGGCCGTCGCAAGCGATGGTTCTTGCTGTCCGCCGAAGAGTTGGCGACTCTCTGGCACCCGCCGACCGGCACTGTTCGGGCGCCGACCCTGACGGAAGTCGAGAGCCGCGAGCTGGCACCGCCGATAGCACTGCCCACACGCAAAGACCACACCGACTTGGCCGTGCTAGGTCTTGCCACTTTCCGCGGCGCGTCCCAGCGCTTCGGCATCCTGCCCGACGACCGCCGCCGGCATGTCGCCCTCGTCGGTAAAACCGGCCAGGGCAAATCCACCCTGCTGCATCACCTGCTACTCTCGGACATCAAGGCCGGCCACGGCGTGGCTCTCCTCGATCCGCACGGTGACTTGTGCGAGGCCGTGTTGGCAGCCATCCCACGCGAGCGCACCAACGACGTAATCTTGTTTGACGCTGCCGACGCCGGCCACCCGCTTGCCTTCAATCCCCTGTATTGTCCCCGACCGGACTTGCGGCCACTCGTCGCTTCCGGCGTATTGAGTGCCTTCAAGAAGCTCTACGCCGAGTTTTTCGGGCCGCGCATGGAACACATCTTCCGCAACGCTCTCCTGGCCGTGCTGGAATTGCCTAGCCCTACGCTTCTTGATGTCCTTCGTATCTTGCATGACGCACGCTTTCGACAGCGCATCGTCCCCCAGCTTACCGATGCGATGGTGCGTAGTTTTTGGGAGCAAGAGTTTTCGGGTCTGCCGCCCAAGTTGCAGGCCGAGGCCATTGCTCCTATTCAGAACAAGCTGGGCCACTTCCTCACCTCGCCGCTATTGCGTCATCTGGTAGGCCAGGCCCGCAATCGGCTTGATCTCCGCAGTGTCCTGGATAGTGGCCAGGTGCTGCTGGTGAATCTCAGCAAGGGCCGGTTGGGAGACGACGCCTCGGCCCTGCTCGGTTCTTTCTTGGTAACTTCCGTCCAGCTCGCAGCAATGAGCCGGGCCAACCTGCCCGAGGACCAACGCCGCGATTTTTTCTTGTATGTAGATGAGTTCCAAAACTTCGCAACCGCGTCGTTCGCCGCGCTTTTGTCTGAGGCCCGCAAATACCGCGTTGCACTTATTGTCGCCAATCAATATCTGGCCCAGCTCGACGAGGCCACGGCCGCCGCATTGTGGGGCAATGTCGGCACGCTGGTGTCGTTCCAAGTGGGTGCCGACGACGCCGAGACCATCGCTCTGCAGCTGGGCGGCGACCTGGCGCCTTCGGATTTGCTGCGGTTGCCGCGCTACCACGCCTATGCCCGCGTTCTCATCGATGGTCAACCGAGCCGGCCGTTCTCGCTACGAACGTTGTCGCCCGCGCCGGTTCGCGATGCGGGCCGGATGGAGGTGATTCGCCGCGTAAGCCAGCGGCGCTATACCC
>DASRAT010001106.1:0-3519 GCA_035638015.1 Gemmataceae bacterium
GCAATCAACACCGCTCCGTATTCCTCATTTTCCGCGCTTGCTGCCAGGATACCATCGAAAATCCGTAGCCGACTCACTTGTTCTCTTGGCCTTTTGAGACGCGGAATGACCTAGGAACTGTCAAGGTCAGTGCGCAGGCTCTATTCCGTGCGGTGATCATTTCCACTGCGCGCAAGCCGTCGTTGGCGAATTGGACGGCGTCGCCCCAGGGCTGCAAAGCCTCAGCCAGCAATCGCTGAAAAAAAGTCATCATCGGTTACCTTGATTATCATTGGTTCCTGCCCGCGATTTGCGAGGTGGCGGGGTCAGGGTCCAGACGCAATAGCAGCTCCATCAATACGGGCCGCACCAAGATGCTTCCCTGACCGGCAGGAACGATGCCACGCTCTTCCAAATCACATGCCCATGTGCCAATTTGTTTTTGCAAATCCACGCCAGAAATGCTTGCCTGCCGGGCGGCATGCTCCGCGTTGTCTAAGTCTTGGAGCCACTGTCCTCCAACGCCGACCACAAAATGCTCAAGGGCCTCGTCGACTAAACGCGCCCAGTCGTTTCGGCTTGTGGACAAATCTGCCAACCTACTGCGCACCACATCCGCGCGCTGCAATGCCGCGCAGACGCTCTGCCCCAAGACCTTGGCGCTGAGATTTTGCTTGGCGAGAAAATCATCGGCGCCTGCCTTAACGAGCGCCGCTGCGATTTCGGCGCTAGCCGTGGCCGACATGGCAATCACCGGAACCACGGAGTCGAGTCGGCGAATGTGCTGCAGACAGCTAAGACCATTGCCTTGGGCCAATTGATAATCAAGGATCACTAGCTCGAACTCGCTGCCACAAAAGGCCGACAAGGCAGCATCCTCCGTCGTGGCGCAGGTGATCTTAAAACCGTAACGCGAATCGACGTTTTGGAGCAAGCGGGCCACCACGCGTTGCTGAAACGCATCGTCTTCAATGTGCAACGTGGCAATCGTGCGGGCAGTCATGGCATGTCCTCATTTTTTGAAAGCCTTCAACAAGCGTGTAAACAAACCCGAGCCGTTTGCAGATGATGATCGTGGTGCTGAAACCTTCAGCAAAGCCGAGGCCAGGGCGTCAATGTCCGCCAAGGCTGGCGATTGCGGGGCGCTCTGACGGAGAGTCTTGCCTTGATTGACCGCTTCTTTGATCGCCGCATTGTCGCGTGCAACGGTGTACAACATTGGCGCTTCCAGGACCGGCTGCAAATCCGCTACTTTGAAACCCTTGACATCTTTGTCGTAGCGGTTGAGAAGAGCGTGGACGGAAGTAGCGGCTTGCGATGGCGCAAAGGTATCACGCACCATCTTTAGGCTGCGCACCGACGGGATTGTTTGCTCGCCAACCAGGACTACTTCGTCGGCGTCGGCAAGCACCTCGAACTGCATGTCGTTGTAGGAACAGGGCACGTCCAGCACGATCACCTGAGCCAGACGTTGCGAGTGTTCTATTAGCTTTAAGAGATGCTTCGGCGTGACCTGCGACGAACCGCGCATGTGCGGAGGGCCGGCGAGGATTTGCAGCCGGTCAGAAACCGGCGTCAGCGCTTGTTGCAGCATGTAGACATCCAGTCGGTCCATTTCCGCAAGCAGATCGGGCAAGGTTATCTTCGGATCTACGTCAAGGTAAGTGGCAAGCATGCCGAGCTGGAGCGATAGCTCAATGAGCACCGTGGTGAGTCCAAATTGGGAGGCTATTTCCTGAGCAAGGTTGATGGCCAGGGTGGTGGTGCCGCAACCGCCGGTCGCGCCGCACACCGCCATTACTTTCGCCTTGCTGTCGCTGTGGCCGAACTGGGCGCCTATTAGGTTCAAGGCCATGTTGAAATCGGGCATGTCGACCGGCACACCAACCAGTTGACTGGCGCCGGCCCTATTGACCTTCAACAAGTGGCTCGCATCCACGCGATTGTTGATGAGGGCCAGAATCGGCCAGCCCGTAAATGTTAAGCTCAATTGGGCAATGTTCTCAATGTCGCTCGGCGCTTGCACGTGGACTATGAACAACCGTGGCTGTTCCTCCATGGCGGACAAGCTTTCCAACGCGTGCTGAATCGAGCAGCAGTCACGTTCGACCTCGGCAAGCTGGTTGGCCAGGCCGCGCCGGACGTAATTCCCAACTTCCTCTTCCACTCCCACCAAAACAGCGTTGAGCGGAAACATTGGTCGGATCCTCCAAGTCAGCATTGGACAGCGACAAAATGAGCGCGCAACTCAAGTCGCATTAGTGTTCCAGTTCCCAAGCACCAAGTTCGCCGCTACCATTTTCACGAGCGGATTGGACGATACACGAATCGTGCTTTCTTGAAAGCTGCCATTGCGCAACTCCGGCTGCGGCATTTGCTGGGAAGCGTTGGGCGTCGTGGATTTGTCGGCATCTTGCAACCGTGTTAGCCGCTGCATTATTGCCGCGAAAACGTTGTCCTCTTCGGCGCCGGCGCTTTCGATGGAAGCCAACATGGGCCGCATGCCGTCCATTAATGCCAGAAGCCCGCTGATGATGTCGGGCGCTAGTTGCAGGTTGCCATCGCGTCGCTTCCCGAGGACGTTTTCGCCTGTGGACGCAATAGCGCCCAGGCCTTGGAAGTTGAAAAAACTGCAGATGCCGTTGATTGTGTGGATGGCCTGATCGACGCTGGCCAAAACGTCCCGGTTGTGAGGATCGCCCTCGAGCGGAACCAAATCGCGGTCAACCTGGTCGAGGTTTTTTTGACTTTCAATAAGAATCGCTCGGATTACCTCATCCGTGCCGTTCATGGGGATGTCCGCCTGCAAACAAAACGGATCGTTGAGGGAAAAACAAACATTAAAGGGTAGGTCGGCCTGACGCCATTGTCAAATCCTCAAGGTGGTTTGGACCGAGCGGGAAAAGTGCAAGCGAATTGTCGATGATGTCTATGTTGGCGAGTGGCGGATTAATCAAGAATGGGCGGATTCAGTTTTGTGACGCGCAACTCTTATACAACAAGATTTGAGGTTTTTCAGATTCAATCACTTCTTGTCAGGCTCTCGTCGCCTTCCCACTTTCGCGAGCAATCGCGAGGGCTGAGTGCCCAAGGCATCGCAAATCCGAAAAAGCGCATCGACTGTGGGCGATTTCTTGTCGTGTTCCAATTGGCTGATATAGGTTCGGTGCAGATTGGCGCGAAATGACAACTCCTCCTGAGTCACCCCAGCGGCCTGTCGCGCTTTTCGCAGTTCTTCTCCCAGCATAGAAGATAAACCTGAATCCGCCGTAACGAGTCGGTAGACTAAAGTCTACACAATATAGCGTAAAGGGGCATAAGGGCACCCGGGCGTCCGCGTCCAGTGTGAAGGAGACCGGACTTGAGCATCATTTATGTACCGCTATCCGCTGCCCTTTTATGAACACGGCGTTGTGCATAATCTGTCAACTAACGGTTACATGTAAAGTGTTGCGTCTGGTCGGTTACTACCTGTCAGGCATCAAACAAACTCGTTTATCAAACATAATGGCAAACGCTCTGTGAACTCCAGCCCAATCA
>DASRAT010001107.1:0-7555 GCA_035638015.1 Gemmataceae bacterium
CCCCGAGTACGGCGCTGATCGGCGCGGAGGAACCACATTTGCAAAGCACAATAAGGGCGTGGCTGTCGGAAGGTATTTGGAGCCCAGGGGACTTAGCCACGGCGTCAACCTTTTCCGCAGCTGCTCCGACCGAGATACCCATTTGGTTATTTCAAAATATCACGGCTGCCACTCAATGGACGGGGTATAACATCCATTACCGAAGTGTAACAAAGACAAGAAGTCACTGGAGCGCAAACCTCGGCAAGTTCGTGGAAGAACAATACGTAGACAGTGAGCGTTACGATGTGCCCACGCATGGCAACCATGAGGGATCCTATCCCGTCAAATGGTCGAGGGCTTCGTCTGAAATACCGCTGGAGGTTTACAATTGGGCTTTAAGACGAGTATTACACAACGATCCAAGCCACGATGCACCAATCACCGTTGCTTACGCCGAATGGAATATTGTGCTGACGAAACGTTTGCCGCCGAGCATCAGCCAAGACAAGGCTTGGTGTGAAGTTAGGGATCACATACTTGAGCTAGAATGTTCCGCCTGCGCTCGAATGGCCAGCACGGTCACAAATGTCAAGTCGTTGATTCGTTATGACATGTGCGCCTTGCACCACGTGGTGGTGTGGATAGTGGACCTTGATCATAAGGGCAATGCATTCCGGGTATTTGTTGACGTAGCGACAGGGGATGTGTTCGGTTCTCGTCCGCTAAGCACCCTAAAAATCACCGTCGCGCTGACCTCGGGCTGCATCTTGATTATCGCTCTTTTGGCTTTTATGGGAGTGTTTTCGGCTCTCTTCCGTTAAGCTCTCCACGCGTCTGGCCAGGCCTGATTGCCTAAAGGGTAGCGCAAAGTTCCGGAACCCAAGCCTCGGCCTGTCCATCGGGGAAACGGGCCCATTCTACATTTTTGTTCACGAGCCCAGGGAGAATTCAATGGGAAAGTACAGTGTTGGGGCGATCACCGTCACGATCATGAGCACTGTGTTGCCCACCACCGGCGACCCCACCAAAGCCGAACTAAAAAAATTCGAAGGCACCTGGCAACTCATCTCCGCCATCTCGGACGGCAAGGAGACCCCTAAGGAGACCGTGAAAAAAGTCCGCGTCGTGATCAAGGACAGCAAGCACACCGTCCACATCGGCGACGACATCGCCGCGAAGGAAATCCCCTTCGTCATCGACGTGACCAAGAATCCCAAGACAACGGTGGACACGCTCCCGGATGGCAGCCAGATCAAGGGCATCTACAAGCTCGACGGCGACACACTCACGAGCTGCGTCGCCCAGGTGGGTAAGGACCACCCCACGGAATTCTCCGCCAAGCCCGGATCGGGACAGACGCTCCGAGTCTTCAAGCGCGTCAAGGATGCACCCGCAATTCCCGAAGCCATCCTCAAACAAACCAAGCCCATCTTCGACGGCAAAACCCTCGATGGTTGGATTCAAATCCCGGCCGAGTCATGGATCGTCAAGGACGGCGTCATGGCCAGCACCGGCAACGCCCGCGGTGTGCTCTACACCAAGGACGACTACTCGAAATATCGGCTCTTTTTCAACATCCGCCACGTGTCAGGAATGCCCGATCACCAGGCCTGTTTTCTCATCTTCTGCACCCGGCCCGAAGAGGGCAAGAAACCGTTAGACGCCCTCGGGGGCATTCAGTTTCAACCGCCCAACGGCAGTCACTGGGACTACCGGCCCGGACAAAACAAAAGCGGCGTGGGCTTCAAGTCTCATCCGCATCCCAAGTTCAACGCCAAAGAATGGAGCCAGATTGAGATGCTGGTCGATGCCACCACCGGAACGGCAAGAATGGCCGTCGCCCAGCCGCCCGGCAGCAAAGCGGTGGAGGTCCTCAATTACAAGGTCGCCGAAGCCGGCAAGGTAGGCCCCATCGCTTGGCAAATGCACAACAAGGGTTTGTTTGACGAGTACAAGGACGTGCGCATCGAGATCGATCCCAAGCCGGATGAGTTGATCACCACCAAATGACATTCGGCGAGCAATCGCGGCCAATCACTGCTGACCGGACGGCCTGGGAAGGCCGTCCCACCTTGCTCATTTTACACTGCTTTTCGTTATTTTTTGTTGGGATCGTGCAGCCTTAACTCCGTGATCGTGTTCAGCGAATCGCCGGCGCCGCGTTGAAACCAAACCGCGGTCCCGTTTTTGAAACCGCCATAGTACAAACCGTTTTCGACCAGGTTGCGGTCCTCGCCCCAAAACCGCGTGGTCTTGACCACGTCGAACTGGAAATCCTTCGTCATTTTTCCGTCGCTGACGCGGATCACAATTTGGTTTTGGTCCGGACTGACTTTGACGATCGTGCCGTTGATGTGTTGCGGCTGGTTGGGCGGCTGTGCGGCACATGCTACGCCAAACACCGCCACTAAGCACAGGCTGCTAATCAATCGTGCCATGACTCACATCTCCTCTGCTAGCGTTGAGATCACCCTCCGGCGCCGTTGCCGGAGCCAGCGGGATTAAAAGTGCAATAACCGTGCCGAAGACTGGCGTGCGCCCGCGCCTGTGGTCTATTCGATACACCCGTCAGAACCATTTCAGCAATGGGCAATGGCAACATTCAGGAATGGGAGCGAATCCAGATGGTATTAATCCAATACCTTCCCCTGGCTGGACTGCTGGCGCGGCAAGCTGAGGCGCTGCGCTGCCTCAAGGATGGATTTCAGTGTGGTTTGCGCGTCCTGGCCGTACTCCAGGGCCGCGCGGGCGATGTCCACCGCCAGCTTGCTGTCCACGGGCTGGCCTTCCACCGCCAACGAACCGCAATGCACGCGGCTGTGCAGCTTATAGACGTAAATCGTGGCCACACAGGTCATGGCGGTGTCGCGAATGATGATCTCCTTGAGCGGCTGACCACTGCTTCTGCGATACTTCTTGACCTCGCAGAAACCCAGGGTGGTGTGGCCGTCAGCGGCAAGGACCGGTTTTGTCTCGTGTGCTTTGGGTTCAGTGGCCATGGCTTGACCGACACCCCCTGGAGCAAGCTTGACAAGCGTTTTCAAGGTTAGCTTGGCTCACCCGCATATGCGACGATACAGCGCTTCATAGCGCGGCACAATGACGTCCGCCGAAAATCGTTCTTGCGCGACATTCTGTGCCGCCCGCCCCATCGCTTGACGCCGGGCCGGGTTTCCAATCAGCCCTTCGACGGCCCGTGCCAGTCCATCAGCATCGCCAAAGCTCACCAAGTGGCCCGTGGCCCCATCATCTATCACCTCGGGAATGCCGCCTACGCTGGTGGAAACACTCGGGCAGCCAAAACACATCGCCTCCAGGATGCTCAGGCAAAAGCTCTCCGTTTCCGACGTGACCAATCCCAAATCGGCGGCCACACCGTAGTCTTCAATTTCATCCACCTTGTCACGCACAATCACATGGTCTTCCAGGCCCAGGCGGCGCACTTCGTCCTCGAAAGGAGCAAAGCTCTCACCCGCGAGGATGACCAGCTTGAACGAATCACGCGGCCGAATGCGGGACACTGCGTCGAGCAACAGGTCAACGCGTTTCACCGGGCGGAGATTGGAGCTATGCAGCACCATGACCTCGTTGCCCAGGCCCAGCTCGCGCCGCACCTCTTCGCGTGACCGCCGCGGTGGACGCGGCGCGAAAAAGTTGTGGATCACGTCGATGGGCCGCTCCACATTGAGCAAGCGCTGGGTTTCCAACCGCAAAAAGCCGGAAACGGTGGTGACGGCATCGGAGCAAGCCAAGGCATGGGTAATCGCCGGCCCGTAGCCGGCGTCTTGGCCGAGCAGCGTGGTGTCAGTGCCGTGTAGTGTCGTCACCACGCGCGGCTGCTGATGAGGCGGCAGCATCGAGCGGGCGAGTATTGCGGCCGTGGCGTGCGGCACCGCGTAATGCACGTGCAGAATGTCCAGGCCGTAATCGCGGCTGACTTCCGCCATTTTCACGGACAACGGCAGCGTGTAATCCGGGTACTTGAACAAACCATAGGTGTTGATCTTCACCGGATGAAAGTGAATATGGTCGGCGTCCGCGGGCAAGCGAAAAGGCCGTTCATAACTGATGAAATGCACTTCATGGCCACGGCGGGCGAGGTTTTCGCCAAGGGCGGTGGCGAGGATGCCGCTGCCGCCAACGGACGGGTAGCAGGTGATGCCAATTCGTAGGGAGCGATTGGAAGCCATGTTAAAAGCGGCGAGCGGCCCGGTTCACCTGCGCCAGCGAGGCGAACACGAGCGGATCGTTGGGGTACAAAGCGATGGCGTGTCCCACGCCGGCCCGTTGGCCTAACACACGAGCGCGAGCCAGTTGAAACTCGACATAGTTGCGCGTGCGCGCTTGCGTGGCATGCGCTTCCATCGCCGAAGTCCAGGCGGCAACCACTTCCGGGGTGGAGACATCGAAAAGCACCGGAGAAATGTCGCGTGGTTCCGCTTCGGGTACTATAGCGTAAAACAGCAAGAGGTCGATGGCATGGGGTGGCGCGCCTTTCAACTCCTTCACGCCGCCGTAACGCGCCAGCCGGCTCGCATCGCGGACCATTTTTCCAAGGCGAGCGTGATCGGGATGCTGGTTTTCCACCACCGTCGGCGCCAGCACAATGCCTGGCTTTAGCCGTCGAATAATGGCCGCAAACTTAACGGTATGGCTTGAACGCATTTCGAGGTGTGCGTCGCCGTCCAGTTCGAGGAACTCCAGCGTCGCCCCCAAGATCTTGGCCGCTTTTTCGGCCTCTGCCGTGCGTTCCGCGGGCGTGCCATTGGTGCCTGCTTCACCATGGGAACAGATGACAAAGTGAACCGGCCGGCCGGCGCGAGTTTCCTGGGCGATGACGCCGCCGCAGCCGAATTCGATGTCGTCGGGATGCGCCCCAAAAGAGATCAGAGGCGCTGTCTCAGCCGGGGTGTTCTGTGTAGGCTTCATCGGAACGCTCGATTACGTCGCGTTTGACAAGGTTGACACTTTGCATGTCCTGGTTGCTCAGATAATTCTGCTCGCCTGCCCCAGCCACATAATGCGTGCAATGGACAACGGATTGCATCCAGGCAAAGCGCGTGTCGCGCGTCGGGCTGATTTGCTCCTTGGTGTACGCAGTCAGCGGCAAGGTCACAAACAAGCCGCCGCCTTCGTGCAATTTCAAGGAATCGCCTTCCAAGCGAGCCCGCACAGTCTCGCCTTCGTAGGGTACATCCACAAAATAATCGGCGATTTCACATGCCGCACGGCGAAAAGCGGGATCTCCGGAACGTACCACGCGAACTCCTTCAAGCAGCCCCATGTGCCGGTACATCTCCAGGCAAAAATCGGCGGCATTGCCAGCGGTCGTCTTTTTGAACGTCTCGATCAGCGGTTTTTCCACGTAGTTATGCAGGCTCAAGAGCATCTTGACTTGCCAGCCGTCAGGTAAACGTTTCAGAAACAAGGGCGAGTGCTTTTTTTGGATCTTGTTGACAAATTCAAAATTGAGCATGGCCGCCGCGCCGGTTTTGCGGTGCCGCAAATAGGTGCGCGTTTCGCGCGGGTCGTGGTCGCTGTCGTGATAGAAGAAGACGATCTCGCCACCCATTTCACGCTGGAGCCGCCGGGCAGTTTGGATCTTGGCGTAAAGGTAGCGCTTGGGGAAAAACCCGCACGGCTGTTGGCCAAAACAGATAATCGGCGAGTTGGTCATGGCGAAAGTTTGGATTCCGAAGGTTCGGCGGTGGGTCTAAACATAAATTGTAGAACGAGTCCGAACAACACGCAGGCCGCGCAGCCAATGAGATTGTACCAAAGATAACCGATTTCGCGCGGTTTCCCATCCTTGTCCAGCAGAATGTCGGCCAAGCTATAGTAGATCGCGAGGTCGTGATACTCGCAGACGCTCAGGACCGCTGACACCAGGTCGGGCGAGAAAAAATACATGACAATGACAAGAGTCTGCGCTGCAAGTCCTGCCCAAAACACTGCCGTGCCGCGTATCCAGCGGAGAAAAAAGGCCACCACAAACAAGCCAAGCACCACGCCATAAAACAGTGAAGCCACGATATTGGCGGCCTGGATGAGGTTTTCCTGCATGTTGGCGAACAGCGCGAAACCGATGGCGACCAGGCCCCAAAAGATGGTGAAGCACTTGGAGGCAACGACAAAATGAGCGTCGCTGGCGCCGGGTCTTATGATGTTGCGGTAAAAGTCCACGAGAGTGGCCGAAGCCAGCGCATTCAACTCCGCAGCTTTGGATTGGAGAGCGGCCGCGAAAAACGCCGCGATCAAGAGGCCGATCAAACCATGCGGCAAGTGCTGAAGTATGAAGGTGATGAATACATAGTCGGCATCGTTGGTTTTCGCCTTGGCGTCCCCATCCTTGACGTTTTTCAGGGTCGCCTCCATGTCCTTTTTAGCTTTCGCACGGATGGCTTCGCTGCGCTTGTGGGCCTCCACAGCTTGGTTACGCGCTGAGCTTTCCGCTGCCGAATCGCCCGCATGCTTGGCGGCCAGCCATTGATTAATCTCTTTTTCCTTGTCGGTGTGCAGTGCGGCGTATTCCTTTTCGAGATTAAGCAAGCCGGAGTCGTGCTCGACCGCGGATTTCCACCGGGCGTCATTGAAAAAAAGGGGCGGCGCCACGAACTGGTAAAAGATAAAAACCAGCGCTCCCAATAGCAGGATGAAGAACTGCATCGGGATTTTCAGGACAGCGTTGAACATCAGCCCCAACCGGCTTTCGCGCAGGGAGGCTCCTGACAGGTAGCGCTGCACTTGCGATTGATCGGTGCCGAAATACGACACCATCAGAAAAAAGCCGCCTAACAAACCGGACCAAAAGGTGTAGCGTTTTTCCAGGTTGATTGAAAAATCCACGGTTTCGAGTTTGTCGAAGCTTCCCGCCACGGTTAGCGCATCATTGAAAGACATCTGTGCGGGCAGTTTCAGAACGACCACAACAAAGGCCGCCACCATGCCGCCGAAGATCACGGCCATCTGGTATTTCTGGGTGATGTTCACCGCCTCGCTGCCGCCGGCCGCAGTGTAAAGCGTGACCACTACGCCGCTAACGATAATGGTGAAATCGAGCCGCCAGCCCAGCACCGAGGAAAGAATGATAGCCGGCGCGTAAATGGTGATGCCGGCGGCGATGCCGCGCTGGAGCAGGAACAGCCCCGCGCCGAGAAGCCTGGTCTTGGGGTCGAATCGTTGGCCCAAATACTCGTAGGCGGTGTAGACGTTGAGATGCCGGTAAATCGGCAAAAAGACCGCGGCGATCAGCACCATCGCCAACGGCAAACCGAAGTAGTTTTGCACAAATCCCAGGCCGTATTCATAGCCCTGGCCGGTGCCGGAGATGAAGGTGATGGCGCTGGCCTGCGTGGCCATGACCGAGATGCCGATGACGACCCAGCCCGTGGTTTGCTTGCCTTTCAGATACCCGCTCAGGTCTTGCCGGCCCCGCGTGCGCCAGGTGCCGTAGGCGGCGATGCCTACGATGGTGCCGATCAGGACCACGAAATCGAGCGAATTCATGAATAGGCCAGTTCGAAGACGACGAGGAGGACAATCCAAAGGATGAAAACGGTGAGCACAAAAAAGT
>DASRAT010001108.1:0-3069 GCA_035638015.1 Gemmataceae bacterium
CCAAACTTGATAAGATGACCATTGCACGGCGAGGTTTCACTTGGGAGCGCTCATGGGTGCCGCATTAAACATTCTGGACCGCAGCATGGTTGCAGACACCGACAATTACCAAGATCCTGTCATCGATGCCTACAAAAAAGACGTGGATCGCACGCTCTTGCGCGAGAACCTCAAGTTGACCGTTCAGGAGAGGTTTGAGAAGTTCGAGCGGTTCATGGAATACGTAACTGAATTGCGGCAAGCCGGCAGGCAGGCGAGGGCCATGAGGTGAAGCCGTGAGTCCGAATTTCCGCGGCATTTTGCCAGTGCTCATGCAAAACCAAGTCCGTTTCATCGTCATTGGAGGCGGAGCCGCCATTGCCCACGGAGCGGCTCGGGCGACCTATGACGTTGATGTTGTATACGACCGTCACATTGACAACCTTCGCAATCTCGTGGTTGCCCTTCAGCCCTATCAGCCTTATTTGCGCGGAGCGCCAGCGGGATTGCCATTTCGCTGGGACGAACGCACTTTGCAATCAGGATTGAATTTCACGCTCACCACTACGCTTGGTGATTTGGATTTGTTGGGCGAGGTGACCGGCGGCGGGACTTATGAACAACTCTTGCCGACGACGCAAGAGCTGGAAGCTTTTGGCACAAGGTGCAGGTTCGTCACACTGGAAAAGCTCATCCATTTGAAAAAGGCGGCTGGGCGTCCCAAAGATCTAGAGGCCATTGCCGAGTTGGATGCCCTGCTTGAGGAACGCCGCCAGCAGGAAGCGCCTTAACCGGTTAGCTTGCGGCAAGATCGCACACGGTGTTCCGCAATGGTCGCGCTCTATTCCCTGACGCTATTCCTCAGCGCCGCGTTGTTATTTTCGATCCAGCCCCTCATAGCCAAGGCGATCCTGCCGCTCCTGGGCGGCACGCCCGCGGTTTGGACCACATGCATGCTGTTTTTCCAGGCAGCACTGCTGGCTGCATATGGCTGCGTGCATTGGGTGGGCCGGTTAGGGAGATTGATGCCGGTTGCGCTTTATGTCGCACTGCTGACCGCCGTGCCCTGGTTTTTGCCCATTCGCTTGCCAGAAGGTTGGACGCCGCCGGAACAGGTGACGCCCGTCTTTTGGCTGCTTTGGCTATTAAGCGTCGCGGTTGGCTTGCCTTTTCTCGCGGTGGCTTGCAGCGCGCCTTTGCTGCAGTCGTGGTTCGCGGCAACGAACCACAACGCGGCGCGCGATCCCTATTTCCTTTATGCAGCCAGCAACATCGGCAGCGTGGCGGCGCTGTTGGCGTACCCGTTGGTGGTCGAACGCTGGTTGCCCTTGTCGGACCAATGCTGGTGGTGGGCTGGCGGCTATTACTTGCTGATGGGCTTGACGGCCACTTGCGCGCTAACCGCCTTGCGTCAAAAAAAGCCGACCCTGTCGTTGCCCGTCAGCTCCAATGGCATGCCTGTCTCTGTGGCCGCATCCCCCTGGCGCTGGATCGCATTGGCGTTTGTGCCCAGCAGTCTCTTGCTCGGCGTGACGACTTATTTGACCACCGACATTGCCACGGTACCCCTGCTTTGGGTGGTGCCGCTGGCGATTTATCTGTTGACCTTCGCTCTGACCTTCGCCCGCCGCCCGCCGCTGCCGCATAAGTGGATGATTCGCGTTTTGCCAATCACCGTCATCGCCGTGGCGGTGGCCATGCTCTCGCAAGCGACCGAGCCGATGCCGTTGTTGGTTGCCTGTCACCTGCTGTTGCTATTTGTCGCGGCCATGGTCTGTCATGGCGAGCTAGCCCGCCTGCGGCCCAGCGCTGAACGTTTGACTGGTTTCTATTTTTGCCTGGCCCTGGGCGGCATGCTTGGCGGCCTATTCAATGGGTTGCTTGCGCCATTGATTTTCTCGGGTTTGACCGAGTATCCCATCGTTCTGGTATTGGCTTGCCTTTTGGTGCCGCCCATCCGGGGCCGCCAGCTCGCGCCCGTTCGCGGCGATGTCATTTGGCCACTCGGTCTCGGCATCCTGGCGGCCACATTGATCCTAATTGCTCAAGCCAATGGCTTGCGTTCCGGCCCGCTCGCTCTGGCCGTGATGTTTGCCGTCCCTGCCATTTTGTGTTACACGTTCGTGGACCGTCCCCTGCGTTTCGGCTTGGGCGTGGCTGCCCTGTTGTGTGCCGGCTCGTTGCGCGTGGACGAGCATGGCCGCACTCTCCTCCAGGAACGCAGCTTCTTCGGCGTACACCGCGTCGCCCTCAACCCCGAAGGCACTGCCCATGTCTTGTTGCACGGCAGCACTGTCCACGGCATGCAATGGCTGGACCCAGCCCGAAGGCGGGAACCGCTCGTCTATTACCACCGGCTTGGCCCCATCGGCGCAGTGTTCGACCACTTACACAATAAGGGTGATCTCCGGCCCGTTGCGGTCGTCGGCCTGGGGGCAGGGTCCGTGGCTGCCTATGGCCTGCCAGGGCAGGAGTTCACTTTTTACGAGATCGACCCCGTCGTCATCCGCATCGCCCAGAATCCAAACCTGTTCACTTTTCTGAGCGACAGTGCCGCAAAAATCGACATTATCCCCGGCGACGCCCGCTTGACCTTGGCCAACGCCCCGGCCCAGCATTACGGTTTGATCGTCATTGACGCCTTCAGCTCCGACGCCATTCCGGTGCATTTGCTGACCCGCGAAGCGCTGGCAATTTACCGCTCCACATTGGCCGACGGCGGCATTCTTGCCTTCCATGTTTCCAATCGTTACGTTGACCTTCCCCCCGTGCTTGGCGACCTTGCCAGTGACGCCGGAATGGTTTGCGTCACCCGTGACGATTTGACCCTGGGCAAATATGACAAGGAACAAGGCAAAGCCGCTTCCCAGTGGGTGTTGCTGGCCGTGCGGCGTCAGGATTTGCCCGCCAGCGCCGCCTGGCTGCCGCAACCGCCTCGACTGGGCGTGCCCGTGTGGACGGACGATTTCTGCAACCTGGCGGGGCAATTGCACTGGCTGAAAAAATGAACTGCACAAGGGTCTGGAAAGTCGCCCGGGAGTGTGGTTGAATCTTGTGATCGTAGTGTTGCACCTGGAGTCTCAGAGATAA
>DASRAT010001109.1:0-7086 GCA_035638015.1 Gemmataceae bacterium
TGCCGGGTTGGAACGCCAACAACACGGTGTGGGCCATTCATCCGACGGTGATCGTTAAGCTCTACACCATGACCGGCAACACCGGCACCAGCGCCAATGCCATCTTCCTCGACAACGCCCGGCAAAAGCCGACCATGACGCTCTTCGGCATTCCGATTGTCGTCAGCGAAAAGCTGCCGGCACTGGGCACGCTCGGCGACGTGCTGCTCATGGATTTGCGGCATTACCTCGTCGGCGACCGGCAAATGGTTGAGATCGCGTATTCGGAACATTTCAAGTTCCAGAACAATCAGTCGGCCTGGCGTTTCGTGGCCCGCGTGGACGGGCAACCTTGGATTCGTAGCGCCGTCACGTTGTCGGACGCTTCTTCGACGCTGTCGCCGTTTGTGGGTCTGGCGGCGTGATTTGCAGTGGCTTGTAGGGTGGGTGAAGCGGAGCGAAGCGAAGCGGAACCCACCATTGATTTGAACACTCCAGGTTGGTTGCGCTGCGCTTCGCTCCGCTTCACCCACCCTACTTCTAACACCTTTGAGGCATCCATGATTACGCAACCGTATGAACGTGCCGCCGTCGTGGCGACGACGGACCCGGCCAACATCAACAACTCGACCGTGACCTCGGACGCGGTGGACATGAGCAAGTTCCACGAGGCGCTGTTCATCATCATTCTCGGCGCCGTGGACGCGGCCATTACCGCCAAGCTGCAAGAGTCCGCGACTGCGGGTGGATCTTACTCGGATATTTCCGGCAAAGCGATCACGGCACTGGGCGGCACCGATGACAACAAGCAGGTGGTCATCAATCTCAAGTCGTCCGAGATGACGCCTTCCAAATCGTTTGTCAAGCTGTCGATCACGTGTGCTAACGGGACCACAAACATTGTGGGCAGCGTGGCGATCGGCATGAAGCCGCGGTTTGGACCGGCGTCGGATGATGACCTGTCGAGCGTCGCGGAAATTGTGACGTAATGGTGTAAATCCGAATTTGTTCTCGTTCCCAGGCTCTGCCTGGGAACGCACTGCTCTGGAGGCTCTGCCTCGTCGGACTGGTGACGCCAGGCAGAGCCTGGCGGGCAGTGCGTTCCCAGGCGGAGCCTGGGAACGAGGTTACCTTTACTCTTATTGGGCAATCATCATGCAACCCATTCCCTTTTCAACTGCCGATGTGCACGCTCCCTCGTCCAACACCGCGGCGGTGGTGACCTATGCTGCCGTCAGCGACCGTCGGCACGTCATCAGCGGCGTGGCCTGGTCGTATTCCGCCGCTCCCACCGGTGGTCAGCTCACCATCGAAGACGGCAGTGGCAATACGGTTTTTCAGATCGACATCACGGCGGCCGGCCCAGGTGTCGTGTATTTCACGCCGCCCAAGAATGGCACGCTCAACACGGCCCTGATCGCCACACTCGCCGCAGGCGGTTCGAGCGTCAGCGGCAAAATCTCCATCGTCGGTCATTGGAAGGAGTAGCCATGTACGGCACTTTGCCTGCCTTGACCGGCTTGTCGGGGATGCTCGACGTGGCCGGGCCGACCGTGCTGTTGCTCGACAACTTCACGGACGCCGATGCGACGTTGTTGACGGACCACACCATGGACATCGGGCCGGGATGGAGCGTCGGGAGCGGCGTCTTTGAAATCCAGAGCGGCCAGGCGACCTGGGATTCCGGCGGCCGGTTTCTGGCGGCGGATGCCGGCAACGCCGATGTCGATCTGCAATGCCATCTGGGCGACAGCAGCAGCTATGGCGTGGTAGTCCGGTGCACGGACGATGACAACGGCTGGGTGGTCTACGTCGAGGCCATCCAGTTTTACCTCTTTGAGATTAACGGCGGCAGTTTCGTGGTACGAGCGGCGGACACGCTGGATAGCGACCCGGGCGCCCACACACTGGAATTGCAGGCTGACGGAGCGAGTATCGTGGCCACCGTTGCGGGGACCGGCCACAGCCTGCTGTACGCCTTCGCTGCGCTCAACCAAACTGTCACGACGCACGGCCTCTACAGCACTACCGCAGTCGGCGGCCACTGGGACAATTTCCTTGTTACCGAACTGGCGTGAAAACCATGACACAAGCGATCGTTCAAAGCCCGTGGATTGGCATGGGCAGCAGACAGAATCCGTACCGACCACAACTGCATGACGATTTTCCGGGGTTGAAATGGAGTGACGCCACGGGGTTGCCGGTCGCTCAGATTGCCCAGGGAGGGGCGGTGGGGAACATTCAAGTGACTTGCACGGACGCGGTGCTGAATGCGATCAAGGCGCATCCGCGCTACAGCGGGCATGTGGTGGTGATGGTGTAAACAGCTTTCCCAGGCTCTGCCTGGGAACGCAATGCACACGAGGCTCAGCCTCGAATTGGCGGAGAATGCCAGGCAGAGCCTGGCGGGCAGTGCGTTCCCAGGCAGAGCCTGGGAACGAGGGGGTATGAGAGGGAAAATCATGGCAGCGAAAGATCTCATCAACGTGACTCGGGCGAAGAATAATTTGCCGCAAATTACCGACAGTTCACAGGACACGCGGCTTGGCATCTTGATCACGGCGGCATCGGATGCGATTGCCAAGTACTGCCGGCGCGATTTTTACGCGCGCAGTTATGACGAGCTTTACAGCGCCGCGGGCGCCGGGCGGTTGTTGCTGCGGCAGTATCCGGTGCAGGCGGTGACCAGCGTGCGCTACGGGCCGGTAGGCGTTCTCAAAATTCAGAACACCGACACGGCCACGCATCAGCAGGCGCGCGTGCGCGTGACCAGCACCGGCCTGACACTGACGCGGGTGGCGAGTGGCGTCACGACAACCTCGACGTTGACGTTTGCCGGCAATGTCACGCTGCAGGCGCTGGCGACGGCAATCATTGCCCTGGGCAATGGCTGGACGGCGACGGTCCTGGGCGATGCCAACGACTATGGCAAATGGCCGTCGACCGATTTGTACATTGCACCTTCTTTTGGCGACGGCGTTTCCTCGCAGGGCAACATCAATGTTCGCGGCATATATGGCGAGTTGCAGTTGCATGTTAACGAGCTGACGGATTTCGAATTCGATCCGCGCGGCTGGCTGGTGAGGTGTGAGGAACTGGGTTGGCCGTGCGGCGTTAATAGCCTCCGTGTGCAGTACACGGCGGGGTACACGACGATTCCCGAGGCTGTGCAGGAAGCGTGTGCGGAGTGGGTTAGCGAGATGTACTGGCAAACGCTGCGCGATCCGTCGGCGGTGGCGGTGGAACAGCCAGGAGTGACCACGACGCACTGGCGGCCGATGGCGGGCAAGCCGAGCGCGGTGGTGCAGAGGTTGTTGGCGCCGTATCGGCGGTTTGTGGTGGGAAGTCATTGATTGAGCGAGCCCGAAACCGCAAGCGGGGAAGAACCATGTCATTACCATTTTTGCCGAACACGACCTGCGACATTTATCACACGGGCAATGCACCGCCGGCGGCGCCGGATGTTCCTGGCGTGCAGTGTTATCTGATCGGCGATTTTTATCGCCGCACCGAATCGGGCGAAGGCGATGCCGCGGATGGGCGTTTCACGCACACGATGCTGGTGGCGCTGGCAACCGACGTGCGCGACGATTACGACTCGGGCGTGTTTGGCACTGGCCAGGACACCGTATTTGTGCCCGACAAGAATGGGACGGAATTTGATGTGCGTTTTGTGGAGGTGAAGAGCCGCAATACACCGGGGGCGCACAAGAAGGTTTATTTGGATAGGTGTTTGCCGCCGAGTTGGCCGACGAGCGATTTGTAAGTGTCCGGCGTCCGATGTCGAAAACCAGAGCCGTAGGGTGGGTGGAGTCTTCGGAACCCACCAAGCGACTTGGTGGGTTCCGAAGACTCCACCCACCCTACAGGGTCCGGAATCAAACACATTTTTTTGGAGGTGTGGAACATGAGTCAGTTGCATCCTGCGATGGGTCGGGTTGGGGTTTGGGGGTGTTCGGTTTTGGTCGTGTTTTACGGGATTTTGTTGGCGATGGCGTTGTTGATTGTGTTGCCGGGGTGTGTGGTGCAGCCGCCGACGCCGCGGATTCAGCCGGCGCCGGTGCCGGTGCCGATTCCGTATCCGGTGCCGCAACCGTGTCCGGGGCCTGGGCCGTGTCCGGTGCCGCGGCCGCCGCATCAATTTGTTGTCATGTGACGCGTAGGGTGGGTGGAGTCTTCGGAACCCACCTAGTCGCTAGGTGGGTTCCGAAGACTCCACCCACCCTACAAGAAAAGAGGTAGAAGCGATGAAACGATTGCTCATCAGTTCGTTGTTGGTTTTGGTTTTAGCCTTCCATTGCCAGGCGGCGCCAACGTTGGGCGGGCCGATTGCGCCGGACGGCAAGACGAAGGTGATGATCGATTTTCCGCTGTCCTTGCGCAAGGAGAATGTCGGCGGCCGCGATGGGGCGGGGTTGTGCGTTTTCACGTCGATCATGCACAGTGCGCGCTGGCAGAAGGAGACGCCGCTGGAGGATTTTCAGACGCTCATGCGCAAGGAGCTTGGCGGCGGTTGGCCGGAGAAGGTTGACAAGATGATCGGCAAATATGCCGGCGGCGTCGATTATTTCCAGTATGAGGGGCGTGATTTGCTGGTGTTGCAGATGGCGCTTCAGAGCGGGCGATTGCCGTCGGTGACGTATTCTGGGCGCGACCCGCATTACAAGGGTTCCGTGTCGCACATGGTGAACCTGGTTCATCTCGACGAGCAGTGGGCTTGCATTCTGGACAACAATTTCATCGGCGCCGATCAACTGGTGTGGATGACGCCCAAGGAGTTTGTGGACCGCTGGGGCGGGAAAGGGAGCGGATGGACTGTGATTCTGCTCAAGGAGCCGCCGGACATTCCGGTCACGGGCGGCAATGTCACGCACCAGATTATCAAGGATCACAAGCCGCTGTTTGGCGTGCAACGCAATAGTGACAAGGGTGGCGACGGCGAGAAGCCGTGGCTTGTGAAATACATCTGGTATTACTGGGACGGCGATCCGGACCGCATTTATCTGAATTGCGAAACGCTCGACCATGAGACGCAGGTTGGGGCGTTCGACATCAAGCACAACTATTTCTGCTATTACCACGCGGAATACAAGGAATGGCTCAGCACGAAGTGTGAACCGCCGTTTCCGCCGCCGAGCGTGACGCCGGGACAGGCGTCGGGGATCGTCGGTTATGCGGAGGATGAGGGGCCGCCGCTGTGCTGGTGTCCGCCGCGGGTTGGCGTTGATGAGCGCTGGACACGCAAGGGAGTGCCGGCGAAGCGCGAGGATTTGTTGAAACTTTTGCAGCCGAAACCGGCGCCGGGGCCGTTGCCGATTGGGCCGAACGGGGGCGGCACGGGGCCGGCGCTGGTGACGAGTTTGTTGTTGTTGGCGGCGTTTGTGATTCACCTATTGCCAAAGGAGAGTGTGTGATGAACACGACGGTGACGTTGGACATTGTGCAGGCCGTGATTTACGCGGGGGTGGCCATTGGGGGCTACTTTGTCAGTCATTCGGGGATCTTGAAGCGGTTGACGGGAGGCGGGGCGGCGAGTCCGACGCCTTCACCGCAACCGGCGCTGCCGGGAGTGCAGCCGGCGTTGTCGAACATTTTGAAGGTGGTGGAGGATCAGTTGCTGGAGGTGTTGACGGATGCGGTGAAACGGATGGTGCAGCCGTCGGCGGGGAGTGAGCAGGCGAAGAAATAGGTGAAGGCCCCTCACCCCCGGCCCCTCTCCCCGAAGCGGGGAGAGGGGTGACCGGGTGAAGCGCTTGGGATGGAGATGGAGGATTTGCAATGCGGAATCGCATCAAAGGGCATCGGCGTGTTCGGGCGGGCGACATTGTGCCGCATGAATTGAATCCGCGTGTTCATACGGATGTGCAACGGGCGGCGCTGACGGCGCTTTATGACGAGATCGGTTTCGCGCGTTCGTTGCTCGCGTACGAGCTCCCCGATGGCCGCTTGAAACTGATCGACGGGCATCTGCGGCGGGATCTGACGCCTGACGAGATGCTTGACGTGGAAGTATTGGATGTCTCCGATGCCGAGGCGCGGGCACTGCTGTTGGCGATTGATCCGCTGGCCCAGTTGGCGGGGTACGACGATAGGATGTTGCAAGAGTTGCGTGAGAAAACGGAGCGCGATTCGGCGGCGATCAGGACGCTGTGGCAAACGTTGGCGGATGCGGACAAGAAAATGCGCCAGCGGCTCAAGCGCGACATGAAGACGGAGCTGCCGGAACCTCGGTTTTTCGTGTTGATTGCTTGCGAGGATGAGGAGCAACAGATCGAGTTGCTGGAGCGGTTTCACGACGAAGGTTTGAATTGCGAAGCGAAGATGGGGTAATGATGCAAACCACCGTAACTGTGGAATCACCGATTGTCGAGACGTCGCGTGTCGCCCAGGTGCGCGGGTTATTTGACTTGCCCCGCGCGGAACGGAGCTCATTGACGTGGAGCGTCGCTCTGCCATTGGAAGAACGACCGTGGCAGATCGGGTTGATGGTTGGACCGTCGGGGTGTGGCAAGAGCACTATTGCACGGCGGTTGTGGCCTGAGGCGCTCGATCACGGGTCGGCATTACAACGGTTGAATCGCGGCTGCGTCGTTGATGCGTTTCCTGACCATTGGCCCATTGCGGACATTACGGAATTGTTGTGCTCCGTGGGCTTGGCGTCACCGCCGTGCTGGTTGCGGCCTTTTCGGGTGTTGTCCACGGGCCAACAATTTCGCGTGATGCTGGCGTTGCTAATGGCCAACGCGCAAGCAGGCGGGTTGGTCGTGTGCGATGAATACAGCAGCGTGGTGGATCGCACGGTGGCGCAGATTGGTTCCCATGCGCTGGCGCGGACCGTGCGCAAACGCGGCCTGCATTTTATCGCGGTCACTTGTCATGAGGATGTCGAGCAATGGCTGCAACCCGACTGGGTTTATCGGCCGGCGGAGAACCTGTTTGCCTGGAGGTGTCTTCGGCGACGGCCGCCAATCGAAATCGACATCGTTCGTTGCCAGGCATCGGCGTGGGCGTTGTTCGCACCGCATCACTATTTGAACCAGGCGCATGCAAAAACGGCGGTTTGCTTTTTGGCGAGCTGGCGGCAGCGGCCGGTGAGCTTTTCGTCGT
>DASRAT010001110.1:0-7693 GCA_035638015.1 Gemmataceae bacterium
GCGGACGATGCGCCGGGCGGCCACATCAAGGCCTTCAGCGGTGCGGACAACAGCTTGCTATCCAGCTTCCTTAGCTTTCCCGGGTTTTCCGGTAGGGTCAACGTCAGCGCGGCCGATTTCAATCTAGACCGCGCCGATGAGATCGTAGCGGGCGTTAACTCCAACGGCCACGTCAAGGTTTTCAACCCTGACGGCACTATCTTTACATCGCCAACCTTCTTCGGCAGTTTCTTGGCTTTCCAAGGTTATGCGGGAGGAATCAGCGTAGCAGCGGGCGACGTGAACGGCGACGGCGTTCCAGACATCATTGTCGGCGCCCAATCCGGCCAGGGCCACGTCAAGGCTTTCAGCGGCAAGGACGGCTCGCTGCTTGCCAGCTTCCTCGCCTACGAGCAGGGTTTCACGGGCGGCGTTAATGTCGCCGTGGGCGATTTCAACAAGGACGGGCGTTTTGAAATCCGCACGGCGCCTGGCAAAGGCCGGCGCGTGGAAGTGAGGGCGTTTGACGTGCTGGGCGTCGTGCTGGATACGTTCCAGCCCTTTGGCCTTTACGACGGCGGAGCCAACATTAGCGGCGAGCGGGCTTAGCGTTTGGTTTGCCGCCTGCGCTTCCTGCTCAGACGCGCATTTTTTGGGTTGGCGCGCCACTAATGCGGATCGGCTTTTTTCTGCAGTTCCCGCCGCAGCACTTTGCCCATCGCATTGCGCGGCAAAGATTCCACGAACACCACCGCCGAAGGCCGCTGATAATCGACCAGCCGATCGCCACAATGGTCCAGCACGCGCCGTTCGTTCAGGCTGTCATCGCCTTTGACGACAAACGCCACCACGCGCTCGCCGCGACGCCTGTCGGCCACGCCGACCACGGCTGACTCACGGACTCCCGGACAGTCATTGAGGACGCGCTCCACGACTTGAGGATAAACGTTGTAACCGCTGGTGATGATGAGGTCGTGTTTGCGGCCGACCAGCGTCAGAAATCCCGCGGCGTCCAGAGTGCCAAGGTCGCCGGTGTCGAACCAACCAGTCCGAAACGCCGCCCGCGATGCCTCCGGCTTGCCCCAGTATTCGCGAAACAAGTTCGGCCCGCGCAGTGACACCGTGCCCACATTGTCCTGCACATCGGTCAGGCGAAGCTCAACTCCATCAAGCGGCACGCCAACGGACCCTTGGGGCCACGGTCCACCCCGCGGAAGACTGGTTATTACAAATGTCTCCGTCATGCCGTAGCGATTGATGATCGGCCGACCCAGGATCGTTTCCAACTCCGGCAACACCTCCGGCCGGATGGGTGCCGAGCCGCATGTGAAGAGCCGGACCTGCGACCAGGACTTCGCGGCTGTGCGGAAAGCAGGTTGTTCCAAAAACTTGTAGTAAATCGTCGGCACCGCCATGAAGACGGTGGACTTGCCGATGACGGGCAAAGTCCCCACCGGATCGAAGTTGTCTTCCAGGAGCAGGTGGCTTCCCGAAAGCAAGGTGAGATGAGTTGCAATCGACAGGCCGTGAATATGGAACAAGGGCAGGACGTTAGCCACCACATCGCCGGGGCTGAAGTGCCAGCTGCGGGCCAGGCAGCGCAGCGCGTTCGCGGTGTTGGCGTGCGTATGCACGATGCCCTTGGGCCAGCCCGTGGTGCCGGAGCTGTAAAGGATGAGGCACGGGTCATCGGCGGCGATGGCGGGCTCGATATAAGGCGCGTTCGGGGCGTCCAAAACACCGGCATCGGCGACAACACAGCGCAATTCCGGTAATTCCGGCTGCAAACCCTCAAGCAGCGCATACTGGTCCGGCCCGGCCACCGCCACGCGGGCACCGCTATCCGCCAGAAAAAAACGCAGCTCTTCGCGGGTGAAGCGCGGATTGAGCGGCAGTGAAACCGCGCCGGCGTAGAGCGTTCCCAAATGGGCGACAAGGAACGGGAGTTTGTTCGGAGTGCATAACGCCACACGGTCGCCGGGGGACACGCCGAGAGTTCGCAGCCAAGATGCACAGCGCTGAGCGAGTGCCTCCAATTCGCCGAAGGAATAGGTGCGCCCGCGATGCGTAAGGGCAGCGTGGTTCGCACGGTCGGCGAAGGCGGTGTGCAATTCGCGGAGAAAGTGATTGGCCATGAGGTGTTTGTACAGTTTGGCCGCCGCGTGTCCGCGCTGCTCGGCATGGTTATATCAACACCGTCCAACACCCATCCCGTTTGCCGTGCGGTCATAACACAGGCGGCTTGCCTGGTGCTGAGCACTAAACAGGTTGTGTGGCGGATGATATGATAGGGGAGTAGACCAAAATAATGCCGGTGCACGTGAATGCGGCGCCGCGCCCGCCAAAGGAGAGTTCAGTATGTCCCCAACCTTGCAATCGCTGGGAATCGACCAGCTAAGTCGCGAGCAACGCTTGGTGTTGGTTCAAGAGATTTGGGATACCATTGCGTCGGAATCTCAGCCGCCTTTGCTCACACCTGCCCAGCGGCAAGAGCTTCAAAATCGAGTTGCCGACGATGATGCGAACCCCGACGACGTTATTCCCTGGGAGCAGGTCAAGGCCCAAACTTTCGAGCGGTTGCAATCATGACCTTGCCGCTAGTCTTTCGCGCGGCCGCGCAACATGAATTTGATGAAGCGGCATTGCGATACGAAGCTCAGCGCCGTGGTCTGGGCACTGACTTTGTAGCCCGTGTCCAGCAGGTTTTGGACGAAGTGGGCAAGCAACCCAACCGCTATCCAATCGTGCTTGGCAATGTCAGGGAGGCGCCTGTTGCCCGCTTTCCTTTTTGCATTTACTACCGCGCGAAGCGAGACAGAATTGTGATCCTTTCCGTCTTTCATTGCTCGCGTGATCCAGCCGTTTGGCAAGCGCGGATCAAACCGTGAGATGAGTCTCCAGGTGCGTCATCATGGATATTGCCAGCCAACACCTCGTGGCAGACCTCGAATCACTTGCAAAAATCGAAGGCCGTTTACGATCGTTCGGCCGCGCGCTATGGCTTGAAACCAAGGCCAAATCTTGCGCTCAACCGAGTGGTTTAAGGTTCTGTGGAATAGGTTACGCTCCATCGGTACCCGCGGTAACCATAGGCTTTGCCATTACCTGCGATGCGTCTCGCAACAAAGCCATTGTTTTCTCGATTCTCGTTGCCTGGACCGCCACGCATTGGTCAATCCAATCCTTTGTCGAAGAAGAAGATGTTACCCGTGACGTGATCCAGGATGAGTTATGGAAGTCGGAAGAATTCATTGCCGCGGCCTTTGATGATCTGGTAGGTTCACTGGATAAATCAATTGAGGCGTTGAAATCAAGCATTCGGAATGATCGAGTTTCCGGAATTCTGGCGGCTATTCGAGAACGGCATCTACCTTGACCACATATGCCAACAGGAGACCTCCCGTGACCCGCATCCTCAAGATCTCGGCGTTACCCGTCGCCGCTTTGCTTCTCTCCGCCCTGCCGGCCTTTACTGTCGACGCCGGCGTTCCCGACCAGCAACCCGAGCCTTCCAAAGACCTCCTCGCCGAACTCAAAAACTACCAGCACAAAATCGTCTATGAAACCAACCGTGACGGCAACTGGGAGCTTTACCTCTGCAACGCCGACGGCACGCAATCCGTCAACATCACCAACACCAAGGATGTGGACGAGCTTTATCCCAAACCGTCGCCCGATGGCAGCAAGATCTGCTTCGTCGCTGATGAAGGCAAGGGCGACGCCCGCATTCGCAACCTCTATGTCATGAAGAGTGACGGCACTGGCCGCGTCAAGATCGCCGACAACGCTCGCGAACCATGCTGGAATGCCGACGGCACGCAAATCGCCTATTTGAAGGGCGAGTTCGAGAAGTTCACCTATACCGATTTCGCAACCAAGGGCTTGTTTATTTACGACGTGAAAACCGGCAAAACGCGCGAGCACGTCAACAAAAACCTGCACCATCTCTACACGCTTAACTGGTCGCCCGACGGCAACTGGTTTGTGGCCACGGTCCACGCCGGCATGGGTTTCCAGCACGGCGTCCTGGCCATTGAGGCCAACGGCAATGGTGTGTTCGATCTCAAGCTCAGCGGCTGCCGGCCCAACATCAGCCCCGACGGCAAACAAGTAGCCTGGGGCCACGGCGATTACTGCGCCGGCGTGGCCGACCTCGATCTGTCCGGACCGACGCCCAAGGCGACCAACATTCACGACGTGGTCGAAAGCAAGGATCCGATAGAAACCTATCACGTCACGTGGTCGCCGGATTCGAAATATCTGACCTTTACGCGCGGGCCCAAGGCCAAGGGCAAGAGTTTGAAGGGCTTGCTGCCCGAGTTTCCGGGCGTGGTCGCCCCGGACTGGAACGTATGTGTGGCCGACGCCAAGCAGAAAAACCGTTGGGTCCCGATCACCACGGACGGCATGTCGTGCAAACAGCCATCGTGGGTTGTGGTCGCAATCGCTCCCAAGCCACCGGTGGAAAAATGAAAAATGCATTTGAACCACGGATAGCACGGATCACACGGATAGAAATACAAATGCCAATGTTAGCGACTTCGTATTTCTGCTTTATCCGTGTCATCCGTGCTATCCGTGGTTTAATTCTTTTCCTCCCTTTGCTTGCCAACTTCGGCTGCCGCCTTGGTGAGGATGCGCCCACTGTTCAAACGCCGGTCGCGATCAAAACCAAGAGTGGTGTCGAGATGATTCCCATCCCCGCCGGTTATTTCGAGATGGGCAGCAAACAAGGCCGTGACGATGAGAAACCGGTGCACAAGGTCTGGATCGACGCCTTTTTGATGGACAAATTCGAGGTGACTCAGGCCGAGTTCGAGAAGCTCGGCCAACTGGAAGCCATACCGAACCCCTCGCATTTCAAGGGCCTCGATTTGCCCGTTGAACAGGTCAGTTGGCCCTTGGCCGCCCGCTTCTGCAACGCCCGCTCCAAGCACGAAGGACTGAAACCGTGCTACAACGAGGACACCGGCGAGTGTGATTTTACCGCGGACGGTTACCGCTTGCCCACCGAAGCCGAATGGGAATACGCCTGCCGCGCGGGCACGAACACCGACTACTCTTACGGCAACGACGCCCGCAAGCTCGGCGACTTCGCCTGGCTCGCCGACAATGCCGGAAAGAAGACGCATCCGGTCGGGCAGAAACGAGCCAATCCCTGGGGTTTGCACGACATGCACGGCAACGTCGCGGAGTGGTGCCATGATGTTTTCGACAAGAGCTATTACCAAAGCGGTCCTGAAAAAAATCCACGCGGTCCGGCCGAGGGCAAGGAATACGTGCTCCGTGGCGGGTCATGGAAATCAACGGTCGATGCATTGCGGTCGGCCGCTCGCTTGGCGGAATCGCCGGGCTTCTCGGACGCTTGCCTGGCACGTGATGCGATTGGCTTTCGTTGCGTGCGTAAAGCGCATTGATTTTTAACCACGGATAGCACGGATGGCACGGATAAAAAGAAAAAGGATTATGCGAGATGTTTGTAATTGCAGTTGCAATTGTTAGCCGAGTCGCGACGAACACGGCTAGTTTCAATTCCCCCTGGTAGTGCGGGCAAGGTTGTTTTTTATCCGTGCCATCCGTGGTTAAATTCCTTGGGAGATCGAGCCGTGGAAGTAAAACTAATTCACCATGAGTTGAGCGAAGCAATAATTGGCGCGGCAATGAGGGTGCTAAACGTGTTAAGGCCAGGCCTGGATGAGAAACTCTATGAACGCGCATTGGTCATCGAACTTCGCAAACGCGGACACAAGGTTGATCAACAACGAGAGTTTCCGGTGCACTATGATGGTCAGCTCATCGGGACACTGGTCCCCGACCTCATTGTTGACGATTCTGTCATCGCCGACCCCAAAGTAGTGGCTTCATTCGTCGACACACATCTCGCCCAAATGATTGGATACCTCAATATTACTGGCCTGAAACTGGCCCTTCTTTTGAACTTCAAGACATCCAAGTTGAGCTGGAAACGGGTGGTCCGGTAGCACCCGGCGCGAACACGCTACAGTGTTAGAGCATTTGAAATCGACTTGCATTTATCCGTGCCATCCGTGCCATCCGTGGTTAAAAATCCATGCTCTTCCACACCTGGGTTTTCTTCGTCTTCTTCCTCATCGTCTACCCGGTGTTCCTGCTCGTCCGCAAAAACAACCGCCTCATGAACCTCTGGCTCATGATCGCCTCCTACACCTTCTACGGTTGGTGGAACTACTGGTATCTCCTGCTCCTCTTCGGCACCTCCGCCATCGATTACCTGATGGTCCTCTTGATGGAGCGCAAGCAAAGCACCCGCAAGCTCTGGCTCATCATCAGCCTCGTCAGCAACTTCGGCTTCCTGGGCTATTTCAAATACTCCGGCTTCATCACCGACAATCTCAACGCCCTACTGGCGCAATGGGGCTTGGACTTCAAACTGCCCGATCCCGCCGCCTATCCCAATGCGATGTTTGGTTTTTTCTCATTCCCCGAGGACTGGTATTTCAAGCACGTGATCCTGCCCATCGGCATTTCGTTTCACACTTTTCAGTCGATGAGCTACACCATTGACGCTTATCGCGGCACCATCCAGATCGAGCGCAGCTTTATCCGCTTTCTGACCTTCGTCTCCTTCTTCCCGCAACTCGTGGCAGGCCCCATCGAGCGGGCCGGCAACCTGCTGCCGCAATTGCAGACCACGCCGCGAATCACAGCCAAGGACATCACTGACGGCATGTCGCTCTTTCTCGTGGGTTTCTTCAAGAAAGTCGCGCTCGCCGATTATCTTGCTAAATACGTGGACCTGATTTACGGCAACCCCAGCCAGTTTCAGTCGGCGGCCCTGGTGCTGGCGACGATTGCCTTCGGCTGGCAAATCTATTTCGATTTCAGCGGCTACACCGACATGGCCCGTGGCATTGCCCTGACGATGGGCTTTCGCCTGATGCTAAACTTCAACAATCCCTACACCGCCACAGGACTGGGCGATTTCTGGAACCGCTGGCACATCAGCTTGTCCACCTGGTTCAAGGATTATCTCTACTTTCCACTGGGCGGCAGCCGGCACGGCAAACTGCGGACATATTTCAACATGTTCGTGACCATGCTGGTTTCCGGCATTTGGCACGGCGCTGAATGGACCTTTGCCATCTGGGGAGGCTTGCATGCACTGGGGCGTTGCCTGACGCGCGAAGTTGAGCAGACGGAATTTTACAAAAATCGCCTGCCCAGACTGGCCAAGCAGTTCGCGTTATTTGCGTTCGTCAGCTTCACCTGGATCTTCTTTCGGGCGCCGAAGCTACACGACGCATTTCTGATCATCGAGCGGATTTTCACGACCGGCTGGAAAGACCCGCAGATGCCGTGGTTGCTGGCGGGCCTGGTGCTTGCGGTCTGGGCCTACCAACTACTGTTCACCAGCCAATCGCCGCTGCGGCAGGTTCTCGAATACAGAGTGGTGAAAGTCGGCCTGGCCATGCTCATGCTCGCTTATCTCATGGTCGTGGCCCAACCGAGCACCAAGGCGTTCATCTACTTTCAGTTTTGATAGACGAAACAATAAGGAGATAGCAATGGCCGATGTCGATGTGACGACGTTTTCCAACGCCATGCGCCTGACTGGTAGGCAGTGGCTGTGCGTCGGCGTTTTCGCGATCGTGCTGTTGTTCCTGCCAACAATCTGGAAGCAGCACGAAGTATTCGCCATCGAGCCAGACTACCGCATGCCTCATGATTTGAGCAA
>DASRAT010001111.1:0-6932 GCA_035638015.1 Gemmataceae bacterium
CAGGAGGACTCTCTGAGGGCTTTGAGTTGGTCCCGTTCGAGCCAGCGTTATGTGGCGCGGACTGCGGCCCAGGAAGACCGCTTGGTGAAACGGCTGCGCGAGTTGTCGCGGCAGCATCCGCGTTACGGCTACCGGCGAATCACGGCGTTGCTCAGACAAGAAGGTTGGCGTTTGAATCGCAAACGGGTGCAGCGGCTCTGGCGTGAGCAAGGCTTGAAAGTGCCGCAAAAACAGCGGAAAAAGCGGCGCCTGGGCAGCAGTGTCAACGGGGCGTCACGATTTCGCGCGGAGCATCCGAATCAGGTGTGCAGTTACGATCTCATCGAGGATCAGACGGCGGACGGCGGAGTCCGGTACTCCAACGCACTGTGCGGTCGCCGATGATTGTAATCCAGGCGATAATCCTCGATCAGCACTTTGGCCTCGGCCAACGTCTCGAACAATTCCCGGTTCAAAAGTTCGTCCCGCAAGCGGTTGTTGAACGATTCGCTGTACGGGTTTTCCCACGGGCTGCCCGGCTCGATATAGAGCGTGCCTACTTTCAACTTTAGCAACCAATCCTTCACTGGCTGGGCGATGAACTCCGGACCGTTGTCCGAACGAAGATGCTTGGGGGGCACCGGTAAAAGAGCGGGGGGGCGATGCCGAGCTGATCCGCAAAGATCAGAGATGGGGGCTTTTTCGAGGAGATGCCGTTTGAGTGCGCCGCTCTTCTCCTGGGGTGTGAAATGGCGACGTTCGCTGTTCATGGATAAATGATTGGCACGCCGCGCCAAAGAGAGCCACTTTGACGCATCGAAGCGGGCTTTTTGGAGATCGACAACAACGCCGCCGAGCGCGAGATGAAGCGGATCGCCATCGGCCGCAAAAACTATTTATTCGTCGGCTCGGCAAACGGCGGCCGCACGGCCGCGGTCTTGTACAGCTTCATGTCCACCTGCCAGCGCCTGGGGGTGGAGCCCTGGGCATATCTGCAGGACGTGTTGAACCGGTTGCCGAGCACGCCCACAGAGCACCTGGCCGAGTTCTTGCAGAACCGCCGGCGAGCGGTGCCGCCGTCAGCCCCCGCCCCCGCCAACTCCCTGCCTGAGAACCGGGCCTCAGACAACTGATGCTCCTGACAGAATTGGCGTATGGACAAGCCGCTCTTGCGCAATTGCTGTACGGCGCTCCGCCAAAACCGTTCCTTCCCCGGATCGCATCGCTTCGTTGTGGACATGGCCACCTCCTTTGCGGAGGATTACACCATGCCCGTCAAGAACGGGTTTGGCCGGACGTTTACGGTGGCCGACAGGTCCCGGCGGCGGAACCCCCGGCATTGATCCCTCAGGCCTTACTCTCATAACAAGTAGTACAGAAATTGGGGGCCACACAATGCCTCTAATTGATAAAAAACAGCACTCCTGGGGTTGACTAATCGGACTTTCACTTCTAGCAAAGCTAATGTCGCTTCGAACCAACCGGGAACGTTGATACGATCCAGGCTGGTTTACTGCGATCCGCACTATGCTAAACTTGCGTTTCATAGTGCCATGCGTGCGGCCTCCTTCGGGTCCGAAGTGCGAAAAACGGAGTGGTTGGCAGACTTTGTCGTGCTCCACCAAAATTGCCGCACAAAGCCTCGGCCAGTAAAGCAGACATCAATTGCTGGGGTGAGTTAGGTGTGTGCCGACAAAACGGCGAGGGGATTAGCACTGTGACAAATCACGAGGCTAAAACCACAGCAAATGGAATACCGGGGGCCATGGCGAGTGTGGTTTACAGTAAAAGCCTCTTCGGCGCTATGATCTTCATGGTTGCTATCGTCGGCGCATCTTCGATCTATGCGAACCTTTCATTTGCGGTCACGGACGAACTTGCCTATAAGTATTTCCCGCCATTCCGAAAGTACATCAACGCAAATAGGGTTCAACACCTGGGGTCCGAGTATTATAACATTGCCACGTCGATTGTGGCAGGTGAGGGTTTCGCCAACCCGTTTCTCAACTCGCAAACTGGGCCTACCGCTTGGATGCCACCGGTGCTTCCTTGCATTCTGGCGGCACTCCTCTGGTTGTTTAATGGCAATCGTGCTGCGGTCGCCGCGGTCGTGGTAATCTTGCAAGTCTGCGTCCTGATCGGCACTGGAATGTTGATCTTGATTCTTGTCCGCCAAACAACTACGCGGATTTGGGCGCTAGCGGCGGCATCACTCTTCGTGGTCTGGCTTCTTGCCGATTTTCGTCAGTGGTTCCAGCTAACGCATGATGGCTGGATCATTTTATTAGCCATCGACCTCCTCACCGTTGGTGTGTGCTGGTATCGCCCACTGAATGCTTGGAAGCACGCTGCGGTGTGGGGCCTATTCGGTGGACTATTTGCGATGATCAACCCAATCTTGGGGGTTTGTTGGGTAATATTCTCCATGGCATTAATGGTCAAGGAGCGCGAAAGGGCTCGCTTTTGCGTAGCCTTGGTGTTTGCCACGTTGGCGCTCGCACCGTGGACCGTGCGCAATTACCTGATCTTCGGCCGTTTGATCCCGGTGAAGTCCAACTTGGCATATGAATTGTACCAATCGCAATGTGTGCAAAAGGATGGGTTGCTGCAAGACTGGGTCGGCCATCCTCAAGACGGGGGTGGCCCGGAGGGCAGCGAATACAGAGCTGTTGGGGAGATGCCGTATTTGGACAGGAAGCGCGAGTTGTTTTTGCAGGCAGTGTGGGCGGATCCCAAGGGATTTGCAGATCGCGTAGCCTTTCGCTTGCTAGGAGCTACACTTTGGTATGTCCCATTTAATCGCAATGAGGAAGCCAGACGCCCGTGGGTTGTCTGGCCATACCGATTGATCTATCCCTTACCGCTTCTCTCTGTGATAGTGCTCGTCGTCGCAGCCCAGTTTCGGCCGCTTCATTGGGCACAGTGGGCGGTCATGGGCATCTATCTCCTTTATCTGATGCCGTATGTTGCCGTTAGTTTTTACGAGCGCTATGCCACGCCGTTGGTCGGGGTAAAATGTTTATTAGTCCTGTGGGCGGCGGATCAGTTGCTTTCAATACTTTTCGGGGCACGCAAACAACCAGAACACACGCTCAAATCAGCAGCGCAGGAACGTCCTTCGCACTCGATTTAGGCTTGTTTGTTGGCTTTGGGGATTAATTCATGAGCCTCATGGAGCCACGAACCATCGACAATTCAGTCGAACAGCAGGCGAGTTGCCGATTGTCCGCGACTCCGCGTTTATCAGTTGTCATACCGGTCTACAATGAATGCCGCACACTAGCCGAGATCATCCGCCGCGTTCGGGCCGTGCCGATCCACAAGGAAATAATAATTGTCGATGATGGCAGCACGGATGGCACGCTCGATTTGCTCCACCTCATGCGCGGCGAGCCTGACCTTCGGCTATTCAGTCATTTGGCCAACCGCGGCAAGGGAGCCGCCCTCAAGACGGGTTTTCTGCAAGCCCGGGGTGACATCATCATAGTCCAAGATGCCGACTTAGAATATCATCCCACGGACTATCCCCGGCTCATCGAGGCACTTCTCCAGAAAGATGCCGATGTAGTATACGGCTCGCGGTTCTTGGCAAAAAGCCTTCCTGGTCGCCCATTCTGGCACACCTTCGGCAACCGCGTGCTGACCTCCATGTCAAATATGTTTACCGGCTTTGACCTTACAGATATGGAGACCTGCTACAAAGCCTTCCGCCGGGAGATCATTGCGGCCATCGCCCCAACGCTTAAGCAGCAACGTTTCGGAATCGAGCCTGAGTTGACCGCCAAGCTGGCCCGAGGTGGCTATCGCATCCATGAGGTGCCCATCAGCTATAGTCGGCGCACTTTCCAACAGGGCAAAAAGATCGGCTGGCGCGACGGTGTCAACGCCTTATGGTGCATCGTCCGTTACTGGCGATGGGATTGACAAATTATTGCGAACTACTCACGCAACCGGATACGCCGCTTTTTTCTCCTTCGCTAGAACACAACAATCGAGAATAGCTCTTTGAAACGCTTCCGTCGGTTTGCTCCAACCAGTTGTTTGGCTTTGAACACGGGGCTGTAATGAAACGCTTTTTTTGGGTTTTTGCCACCTTCACCGTTATCACACTCATCTATATTGGCCTGTCCCGATTTGGGCATCAAGCGACGGGATTGAAGCACCCCGAATCAGTTGTGGTCGATGCGTACGGCAAGATCTACATCGCCATGGCCGGTGAAGTTGACGTTGACGGCGACGGCGCGATCATGCTTCTTGAAAACGGGAAGCTAGTCCATTTCACCAATGGTTTGGATGATCCCAAGGGACTAGTGGCTTTTCGGCAGGGGTTGTTCGTCGCCGACAAACAACATATCTTGCGGATAGACTCAAATGGAACCGCAAAGGTCTTTGTCGGGCGCGAGGCGTTTTGCCAGCCTCCGCACTGCCTCAATGGCCTTGCCGTGGATGTCCAAAGTGGAACGCTGTATGCAAGCGATTCAGGAGACAAAAGCAACAAAGGCGGAGCAATATTCCAGATAACCCCAGACGGAATTGTCACCGTAGTGACTAACCAAGATCGCTGGCCGCAGCTCCAACGGCCCGCTGGTCTTGTACTTGATGGTGCCGACCACTTACTTTTGGCAGATTCAGGTAATGGTAGACTTTATCGCATCGGCATTGCCAACGGCTCAGTAGAACAAGTGGCAGAAGGGCTTGGGCATGTGGTGGGACTCGCGTGGGATCAGCATGGAAGGCTTTTTATCAGCGATTCGAATGGCGGACGTGTCTTTGTTATCGCCAGACCCGGAGCAGCCCCGATACTCGTGTCTGATGGTTTCCAGAAACCAGCTCACATTTGTGTCGATCCAACTGGCAAGTCAATTCTCGTACCTGATTCACTTGCCAATTTGGTGGCCACCGTGGTCTTGCGAGTTCCCGGCGCCGAGGTCGACGAGACGACTTTAACTATTGGAACCGAGGTGGCTTATCCAAAGCTGCAATGGACCGGGTGGAAGTCCGAAACCGAATGGGGTGTACCGACTCCTTTTCGGCCCGTAGTTCTGACCCACGCTGGCGATGGGAGCAATCGCGTTTTTGTCGGCACTCAACATGGCGTCGTCCACGTCTTCCCCAACGTTCCCGAAGCAGTCAAAACGCACGTATTCCTAGATTTGCAAAAACACGTAGTTTTCAACGAAGCGGAGAACGAAGAAGGCTTCCTTGGACTTGCATTTCATCCGAAATACCTGATAAACGGCGAGTTCTTCGTGTGCTACACCTGCAAAACAGTAAATGCACGCCGTGCCAATGTCGTGTCTCGGTTCCGCGTCAGCAAAGAGGACCCCAACCGAGCAGACCCAAATTCGGAGGAAGAGATTCTCCGTATCGAAAGGCCATTCAGGAATCATAACGGCGGTACAATTTGCTTTGGCTCCGATGGTTACTTGTACGTCGCAGTTGGCGACGGGGGATCCCAAGGAGATCCTCATAAAAATGGGCAGAACTTAAACACGCTGCTTGCAAAAATCCTTCGCATCGACATAAACTCGAAGGATCCAGGGAAAAACTACGCTATTCCTAAGGACAACCCATTCGTTAACAGCAAGGAGGCGCGACCCGAGACGTGGGCATATGGACTAAGGAACGTCTGGCGGATGGCATTTGACCACAAGTCAGGAGCATTGTGGGCTGCGGACGTGGGACAGCATCTCTACGAGGAAGTCAACTTGATTGTAAAGGGTGGCAACTATGGTTGGAGTTTTCGAGAGGGCTTGCATCCTTTTGGTCCGGCAGGTTGCGGTCCCCGGAGTGATCTTATCGACCCAATTTGGGAGTACCACCACAACACTGGCGTTTGCATTGTCGGTGGTTGCGTCTACCGAGGGAGCCAGTTTCCCGAATTGGACGGCGCCTATCTTTACGGCGACTATGTAAACGGCAAGCTTTGGGCTTTGCGTTACGACTATGTTGCGAAGCGCGTGGTAGCCAATCACGCACTCACGACGACAAACATAGCTATCCTGTCATTCGGGGAAGACGAGCGCGGCGAAGTGTTTTGCTTGACACCAACACGGACGGGAAACGGCATCTACCAGTTCAAACGGTTGGCAATTCACGCAAAAGGTTAGAGAGCATGTTTTTTGGCTGAAGCTTTTGCCACTACGGATACAGGGGGCTCTGGTCAAACAAGTTTCGTGGCCGCATTTCCAAACCACTCCACGTCGTAAGCGCGACACCGCGGATTTCAATTTGACCCCGGGCATTTATGAAGATTCCATCTTCGTCTCGCGGCACGTGATACGCTGACGACATGTACCAGATCACGACGTCAGTGTCGGTGATGCTACGGCCTTTTTTGACGTAGTTGGGTAGGTGGCAATAATACAACTCGTCAAACTTGTACGGAGTTACCCAAAAATCGTAAGCACTGAATTCTTCATCTGGCCCAAAGTGCCGTGGTGTGCCATTTCTTTGGGGTACCAGTTCATAGGAGATTAAGTTACCGTGGCTGTTCTTCAACTTCGACTCGACGCGCAGCCGGGTGAAGCTTTCTGCTTTCCACTCAATGCCGCCTTCGGTTTTAAGGTACTCTATCAAATCCTCAGCCTGACCTTTGCCGGCTTGTTGCTCGCTATGTTGAATCACGCCGACGCTGTTATGGTTCTTGTCACCAATGTTTAGATCAATCCGCCAGCATCCGTGGTGCAAATGGCCAATCGACTCATGATTGGCTAGATTTTTTCCGGTGGACCCGAGACGACACGTGATGCTGCCGTCGCAGCGAAATGCATATTCGACAATGTAATTGTAATTGGTCGCACCGATGGTTGACCAAAGCACGAGCTCCTGGCCACGCCGAACTTTGTCGTAATACTTCCACAGAATGCCGCTGTCTCGAATTTCCTTGATCACCAGACCGTTGCTAAGGAGTATCGAGTTGAATCCGCCGTCGGCTCGCGTGTGCTGCAAAA
>DASRAT010001112.1:0-5330 GCA_035638015.1 Gemmataceae bacterium
CCCATCCTCGTCGTCGATGTGGACGGCGACGGCCTCAACGACATCGTCTGGACCCGTGGCCACGACTACGGCATGTACTGGCTGCAACAGACGCGCACCAAAGACGGCCAAATCAAGTGGATCAAGCACACGATTGACAGCAGCATCCCCGGCTGTCACTCGCCGCTCTGGGAAGACATGGACGGCGACGGCATCAAGGAGCTAGTTGTCGGCCGCCGTTACCTGGCCCACGAAGGCAAAGACCCGGGCGAATATGATCCGCAATCGGGTTATCGATTCCAATACGACAAGAAAACCCGCACCTGGAAGCAACACCTCATCACCTGGAACGACGGCATCTGTTTTGGCCTCGATCCGAAAGCGGTTGATCTGACTGGCAGCGGGCGGCTCGATCTTATCATGGGCGGCCGTCATGGGTTGTACTGGCTGGAAAACCTCGGCAAGGGAAACTCCGTGGCCAAGGGCTTGACCAAGGACCCCCTGTGGTTTCCCAACTACAGCGATCGCCTGAAACTGATGGTCGTCAAAGACGAAGCCGGCAAGGAAAAGGCGGTCAAAACGACCTTCGATTGGGGTCAACGGCGAGCACAAATCCTGGCCGCGGTTCAGGCCGTCATGGGCCCGTTGCCTGATTCCTATCAGCGTGTCCCGCTAGACATGAAGGTATTGGAAGAAACCGCCACCGAAAGCTATGTGCGCAAAAAGATCACCTATAATTCGGATTTCAACGGCTCGGTTCCCGCCTATCTGCTGGTTCCGAAAAATGTCCGCAAAGGCGCTCCTGCAATGATCTGCTTGCACGACGACACTCCGGAAGGCACGAAAGAACCGGCAGGCCTGGGCGGCCGCGAATCAATGCAGTACGCCCACGAATTGGCCAAACGCGGCTTCGTTTGCCTGGTCCCGGATTACCCCAACTTCGGCGAGCATCTCTCAAAGGACGTCGCCAAGGGTTACCAAAGCGCGGCCATGAAAGCCGTCTGGGACAACATTCGCGGCATCGATCTTCTGGAAACCATGCCCGAAGTGAACAACCGCCGCATCGGCATCATCGGCCACGGCATGGGCGGACAAAACGCCCTGCTCACCGCGGCCTTCGATTATCGCCTCGCAGGCGTCGTTTCAAGCTGCGGCTTTACGACCTTTCCACACAACAAGGATTTGGACGCACTGCGAATGCCAATGCTAAAGAAGGCATACAACAACGATCCGGCCAAGATTCCGTTCGACTATGCCGAGTTGATCGCCACCATTGTGCCGCGCGGCGTATTCGTGAACGCCCCAACCAAGGACACTGTGATGGACGTGCAAGGCGTCAAGGCGACGCTGACAAGCGTGACTCCGGTTTACCAGCTGCGCAAGGCCGGCGGCTCGCTCAAATTCGTTTATCCCGAAACTAGCCGTGATTTTCCAACGGCGACACGCACGGAGGCGTATGCGTGGCTAGAGCAAAAACTGAAACGTTGAACCTGCCAATACGCTAACCACCCGTCAATCGGCTGGATGCGATTCGTGGGCCGGCCTTCCCAGGCCGGCCTGGGAAGGCCGGCCCACAAAATAGTCCGCCTCTTTGCATATTCCCCTTCGTGCGGTAAACTATCACCCATACCCGCGCCCCCAGGAGTTTCATCCATGACCTCTCCCAACCGCCGTCGCTTTTTGAAGACAACCGCCGCCACCGCGAGCACCCTCGCACTTGCCGGCGCACCCGCTGTCCATGCCGCAAGTGTTGACACCCTGAAAGTAGGCCTGATCGGCTGCGGTGGCCGCGGCACTGGTGCCGCCCAGCAAGCGCTTTCCGCCGATCCCAACGTCCAGCTGTGGGCCGTGGGCGACGCCTTTCAGGACCGGCTCACGAGCAGTCTAAACACGCTCCGCGGCCGTAACAATCTCCGCGACAAAATCAACGTCACCGCCGCTCGCCAGTTCGTCGGTTTCGACGCTTACAAGGGCGTCATCGATAGCGGCGTCGATGTGGTGCTGCTGTGTACGCCGCCACACTTTCGGCCCAAGCACATTTGGGCCGCGGTACTCGCCAAGAAGCACATCTTCGCCGAGAAGCCCGTGGCCGTGGACGCACCAGGTTGCCGAGCTGTGTTGGCTGCTTGCGAAAAAGCCAAGCGTTATAACCTGTCGGTCGTTTCAGGCTTGTGTTATCGCTATGATCCACCCAAACGCGAAGTGATTCGCCGCATCCATGACGGGGCCGTTGGCCAGATCGTCGCCTTGCACACGACCTACAACACCGGCGGCCTCTGGAATCGTCCCCGCCAAGCCAATTGGAGCGACATGGAATGGCAGATGCGCAACTGGCTCTATTTCACCTGGCTGTCGGGCGATCACAACGTCGAGCAACACGTTCACAGCCTCGACAAAATGGCCTGGGCAATGGGCGATCAGTACCCCGTCAAAGCGGTCGGCCTGGGCGGCCGCCAGGTCCGCACCAGCAATGACTTTGGCCACATTTTCGACCATCACGCCGTCGTTTACGAATTCGCCAACGGCGTCAAATGTTTCAGCTTTTGCCGCCAACAAGTGGGCTGTGCCAATGAAGTGAGCGATTACGTCATCGGCACCACGGGCAAAGCCGTGCTCAACGGCACACGGGCTACCGAACACCGGATATTCAATCTTCAAGGCGCTCAAACCTGGCGTTTCCAGGGCCAGGCCACCGACATGTATCAGGTCGAGCACAACGAGCTGTTCGCCAGCATCCGCAACGGCCGGCCGATCAACAACGGCGACTACATGGTCAAAAGCACGCTGATGGGCATCATGGGCCGGATGGCGACCTACAGCGGCCAGGAAGTCACCTGGCAGCGGGCGCTGAATTCGCGCCAGGATCTGTCGCCGCCGAGTTATGCGTGGGGCCCGATGCCGATGCCGCCGGTTGCACGGCCGGGAGTCACGACGACGATTTGAAGTGGAATTAACCACAGAGACACAGAGGCACAGAGAAGACGGAAAAACAAAACAATTCCTTTTTTTCTCTGTGTCTCTGTGCCTCTGTGGTTAGTTTCTTGGAGACCAGCGATGCCCGAAACCCCACGCAAGCCGCGTGTGCTGATTGCCGACGACAACCCGCAAGGAGTCGAGCTATTGGAAGCTTACCTTGCCGAGTGCGATTACGATATCGCCACCACCGCCGACGGCGACGCCACGCTGCAAAAGGTCAAGGCCTGGGAGCCTGATCTGATCCTGCTCGACATCATGATGCCCAAGCTCAGCGGCTTCGAGGTCTGCAAACGACTGCGCGCCAATCCGCCCACGCGCGACATTGCCGTGGTGATGATCACCGCTCTGGATCAACCCAGCGACATTGACCGGGCCGTCGAGGCGGGCACCAATGATTTCCTGACCAAACCGATCAACAAGACCGAGCTTTTGCTCCGCGTCCGCGCCGCTTTGCAGAGCCGGCAATACAAGGAACAACTCGACCAGGCCCTCGGTTATATCGAAGGCGTTGACAAGGGCCGGTCATGACGCTGCCGCGCGTGGTGTTGTTGCCGCGACGGGCACGGCCTTTTTTCAGCCGGCATCCCTGGGTTTATCCCGGCGCGATTGCTCGTGTCGAAGGCGAGCCGTCCGACGGCCAAGAAGTCGAACTGATCTCGCACGCCGGCAATTTCGTGGCCCGCGGGTTTTTCAATAGCCAAAGCAAACTTCGCGTTCGCCTCTATTCCTGGACGCCGGATCAGGCGCTGGATGAAGGCTTTTTTCGCGCACGCATCGACGCCGCCGTACGGTTGCGCGAATCGATCTTGAGTTTTTGTGGCCCAGGTCAAGCATGTCGTCTTGTCTTCAGCGAAGGCGACGGTTTGCCCGGCATGACGGTCGATCGCTACGACCAATGGCTTGTGGTCCAATTCACATCGCTTGCTCTCTCCGAACGCCGGGAAATGCTGACGCAAATTCTTCGTGAACGCTTGCAGCCGCGCGGCGTCGTCCTTCGCACCGAGCGAGGCATTGGCAAACTCGAAGGTCTGGACTTGCAAGACGGCCCGCTCTGGGGCGAAATGCCAACCGAACCAATTGCCATTGAGGAAAACGGCCTGCAATTCCTGGTCGATTTGACGGAAGGCCAGAAGACCGGTTTCTATCTTGACCAACGCGACAACCGCCGTGCCGTGGCAAAGTATGCCAAGGGCCGCCGTGTGCTGGACGCCTTCTGTTACTCCGGCGGATTCAGCCTTTATGCCGCCCGCGCTGGCGCCAGTGTAGTCATGGGTGTTGACGGCTCCGAACCAGCCTTGACGCTGGCCCGCGCTAATGCCGAACGCAATGGCCTGTCTAACATCGCCTTTGTGCGTGAGGACGTTTTCAATCAACTCGACGCTCTGGTAGACGGCGGCGAGCGCTTCGGCATGGTGATCCTCGATCCGCCGAAGTTCGCTCGTGCCCGCAACGCCGTGGACGAAGCCCTGCGCGGCTATCGCCGTTTGCAGACGCAAGCGCTGAAACTGCTGGACGCGGACGGCATTCTGGTCGTGTGCTGCTGCTCGGGGTTGATCGACATGGGGATGCTGGAAGACTTGCTTGCTCAACTGGCGGCGGAGGAGCGGCGCGAGATTCAGATACTGGAAAGATGCGGCCAGGCAGCGGATCATCCGGTGGCGGTGACGTGCTTGGAGTCGGGGTATTTGAAGTGCGTGATTTGCAGGGTGGGATAGAGTTACCACGTGATAACAACCTGGTATAATCCTGCCTAGGAGGTGTTGACCATGGCAACCGATACAACCCAGAAACTGAGCTGGATAAAAAAGACGCCTGACGTTTGCGGAGGCGATGCTTGCATTCGCAATACCCGCATCACGGTGTGGGGGCTGGTGCTGAGCCGCAGACTGGGAGCAAGCGACGCGAGCATCCTGGAAAACATCGTTGGCTTGACGCCCGAAGATCTGGAAGTTGCCTTTGATTATTATCGCCAACATCCCGCCGAGATTGACGAAGAGATCCGTTTGAACGAAGAGCCATGATGGGACTTCTTTACGCCGACGAAGACGTCCCATTTGGCGCAGTTCAGATCCTGCGCAATTTGGGGCATGACGTGCACACCGCCCATGAAACGGGCCGTTGTGGCAAGCCCGATCCCGAGGTGCTGGCCGAAGCCACGGCGGATGGCCGTGCGGTCCTAACTCACAATCACCGCCACTACGGCCGTTTGCATGCCCGCGGACTGCCACATGCCGGCATTATTTCTTGCACGCGCGATGACAACGACCTGCCCGGCTTGGCTCAGCGGATTCACGACGTGGTAGTTGCACTACCAAACCTTGCGGACCAGTTCATTCGCATCATCCGCCCTAACCCCTCGGCAAAACCGTGAGAAA
>DASRAT010001113.1:0-2954 GCA_035638015.1 Gemmataceae bacterium
ATGTGCGGCCAGCTCGAAATCGAATCCGTGCCCACTACTGCCTGACAAACCGTCCATAGTCAGATGTCCGAAGTCCGATTTTCATGCAGCTTTGTCGCTGCATCGATGCCGGGCTTCGGACATCGGACTTCGGACATCGGACATTCTTATGCGACCCCTGGCCGACGCAGCCTGCGAGTTGCCCTGGCTGGCGCCTAGCGCGAGTTCGCTCGTCGCTTTGACGCGCGAGCCCAGCGGCGGCCTTTGGCCGGCGCTGCGCGGCGACCCTGGTTTAGTGCTGCTCGTGGTGCGGCAAACGCCGCATTGCGGCATCGCGTCGTCCCTTTCCTTTTACTCCTCCCTGTTACACGATCCTGGCATCCTGGAATTGGCTCTGCAGTGCTTGAGCCAACCCGAGCCGGCGTTTGTCGATTGGCAACAGCCGCGGCTGCTGCCGATTTACCGCGCTGCGCTGGCGTGCGCCCAAACGGCGGAAGCCATTGCCCAAAAGACAGATCGGTGTGATCCCGACCATGCGTGGGTTGGCGGGCTGCTGGCGCCCTTGGGTTGGTTGGCCTTGGCGGCGAACGACAAAGGCAACACACTCCCATCGCAGTCTACCATGCCGTCAGCTGCCATCGCTCGCCGTTTGGCGGCTTCGTGGCAGCTGCCGCAGTGGCTTGGCGCCGTCGTCGGCCATCTCGCTTTGCCGCTCGAAACGGCACGCTCGCTTGGCGCCGATGGCGATCATTTCCTTGCCGTCCAGTTGGCCGGGTTGCTCGTCGCCGAAGCCGGTTTTGGCTCGTGGCTGGCCATTGGCACACCGCGAGCGGAGTTGGTGGAAGCTCTCGACCTGCCGCCTGAGACCGTGCAAGAGTTTGTAAGCGCTCTCAAGCAATCAGCCAATGCACTTGTGCCGCCGGCCGGTTGGCAAGCGCCGGCGAACATCGCGCTTTTGCCTGACTTGCTGCGTCTTGCGATCAAGAACCGCCGCATGGTGCAGTTTGCCGAATGTCAACGCTTGCACGCCGAGGTGGACGCGCTGCACGGTGTCGTGGAACGACAACGGAACAGCGAAGGCCAGCGCCTTCAAGAAATGAAATTGCGCAGTCTCGCCGAATTGGCAGCCGGCGCGGGCCATGAAATCAATAATCCTCTGGCCGTGATCTCGGGCCAAGCCCAGTATCTCTTGGCGGGCGAACAAGAACCCGCGCGCCGCAAATCGCTGCAAACCATCGTCGGCCAAACGCAGCGGATTCACCAGACACTCACCGGACTCATGCAATTCGCCCGGCCCCCTGCGCCGCGCAAAGAGCGCGTCGATCTGGGCGGCTTGTTGAGCGACATCGTCGGCAACCTCCGCGGCCTGGCGGATGAACGACAGGTTCAACTATCCTTTGAAGAACCGCCGGGAGCACCAACTCTGTTGATCGATCCTGGCCAGATGCGCACCGCCATTGCCGCGTTGGTGCGCAACGCCGTCGAAGCGGCCCCTGCCAGTGGTTGGGCGACCTTGCGGGTGCAGCGCGATGTCCATGACGGTCTGACGATCATCGTCGAAGACAGCGGCCCTGGCCCGACGTCGGCGGACCGCGAGCATTTGTTTGATCCCTTCTATTCAGGCAGGAAAGCCGGCCGCGGCCGCGGGCTGGGTTTGCCGGCGGCATGGCAACTGGTCCGCCAGCATGGCGGCGATGTCAGCTTTGACGCATCAGGCAATGGGCCAACACGATTTCTACTGACACTTCCCCTTGATACCATCGTTGAGCCTTTGGCGATTGCGCCTGAGCGCAACATCGTTTTTCCTGTCGCGCAATCGGCGTGAAGTCCATTACCGCTTGCGGTTTCGCACTTACCCAATCACTTGGCCCCCTAGCAGCTAGGCGACGGCGGTATTATTTTGTATTATCCCCTCCATGCCGCGCTGGCCCGTGTCGCTCTCCCTTGAGGGCGGGGCGTCGTGGCGGTTGCCAGGAAAGGAAACGGTCCCACCCATGACGCGACTCAACAAAATGCTAGCCGTGGCCCTCGCGGTTGCTTTGGCATTGTCGGTCGGCTTTACGCAGGCCGCCCAGGAAAAAGTGCCGCTCGACAAATTGCCCAAGGAAGTGACCGACGCGGTCAAAGCCAAGTTCCCGATGGCCGACATCAAACGCGCCACCAAGGAAACCGAAGGCGGCAAGACGGTCTATGAAGTCATCTTCAACAACGACAAACTCCACTTACATGCGATTGTGACGGGCGAAGGCAAACTGACCGAGATTCATCGTCATGTCGATCTCAAAGACGTGCCGGCTACCGTGGTCAAGGCGGTTGAGGCCAAATACCCCAAGGCCAAAATCGACGAAGGCGTGCACGAACGGAGCGACCCCAATGGCAAAGTGATTGGTTACGAAATCACCGTCGAGATTTCCGCCGGGAACTCTGTTGAGGTCGTGACGGATGCCAACGGTAAAATTGAGAAAGAGACGAAACTCGACGCGCCCAAGAAGGGCGGTTGAGCGAGACAGACGAGCCGCCGGGTTTATCCCGGCGGCTCGTATTCAATCCTTCAATCGCAACTGCAAATCCAGCCGCTTGCCGTCGCGCAGCAACTGCAGAGTCAAGGTAGCGCCCTTTTGGTAATTGAGCCGAATATGGGCGTCAAACTGCCGCGCGGTCAATTCCAGCTTCTTGCCATCCACACCGACGATGATGTCATTTTGCAGAATGCCAGCCTGGCGAACCTGCGGCGTCGGGAAATTGCCTTGCCGAAACGCCAACGCTTTTGCTGGCAGTCCCAGCTTGTTCTTCTCCTCGGCGTTCAAATCCTCGCCATGCAAACCCGACGCCGGCTCCAAGCCTTTGAGCGATTGCCGCCAAGACACGTCCGTTTGCCGCCAGCCCTTTTCCAGCTTCAACACCGCATTCATCGGCTTGCCATCGCGGCTCCATTTCACGGCAATATCACCCTTGGTCGGCGCTTTGTGCAAGGC
>DASRAT010001114.1:0-11146 GCA_035638015.1 Gemmataceae bacterium
ATGTTCATTGGCAAATGTCCGGTGTCCGAAAGTCTGATGCCGGGCGTGCGATGTCCGTTGTTTTGTAGTAGATTTCATTGGCGATGACATCGGCCAACTCGCTTCGGACATCCGCTACTGTACTGTGCAGGGCGGTTTAGGTAAACTCGACATCGGAGAATGGACACCCCACATTGGACATCGGATACGCACATGCAACTACCAGATGAAGCCATCAGTTTCCAATTCCTGTCGCTCTTGGTGCCGACGTCCGAAGAATGGACGCCGGCGGCGGAGCTGCGGACGCAGCATTTGCTGCCGCAACAGGCGCTTAAAGACCTGCAACCGCGCTTGAATCAAGTGAGAAGCCAGATCGCCTCCGAGCGAGATATCAAGCTGGTGCCGGTGGAAATGCAGCCGCACGATGCCGGTTTCATCGACTTGCCGCAAAAAACGCTGGATGAGCAACGCCGCAAGGGCGACGCCAACATTCTCGGCCGGGTGACGAAACTGGCGACCAAGCTCCGCGAGCAATGCGATCGCGTCGTTATCCTGGGCATCGGCGGTTCCTACCTGGGGGCGCGAGCCTTGTTCGAGGCGCTGCGATCGGCTTACCACAATGAACTGCCGGTGGAAGCCCGCCTGGGCACGCCCCGGATTTATTTCGAGGGCAACAACGCCGACAATGACGCACTCCAGGAACTGCTGGATTTGCTGCAACAAAACTGTGTCGATCCCGAAATCCGCGACGAGCGTTGGGGCGTGGTGGTCATCAGTAAATCGGGAGGCACCCTGGAAACCGCCGCGGCTTATCGCGCCTGCCGCCGTGAGATGGCCGAGTTTTACGGCCTGCATTCGCCGCGTTTGAAAGACCTGGTCGTGCCGATCACCGGAGCGACCGGCAAGCTGCGGGCGTTGTGCAAAGCCGAGGGATTCGCGGATGACGACATTTTGACGATCCCTGACGATGTCGGCGGCCGCTACAGCGTCTTCACGCCGGTTGGCCTTTTGCCGGCGGCGGTCATGGGACTCGACATTCGCGCTTTGCTGCTCGGCGCGGCAACGATGACGAAGCGCTTTCTGGAGGATCCCTTCGAGCGCAATCCCGTCCTGCAATATGCGGCCGTCAATTATTTGATGACCACGCAGCTGCAAAAACCCACCCGTGTCCTGTCGATCTGGTCGAAAAAACTGGAAGCTCTCGGCCTTTGGTACGATCAACTCCTGGCCGAAAGCCTCGGCAAGCAAAGCATGGGACCGACGCCGCTCACGACCGTGCAAACTCGCGATCTGCATTCGCGCGGCCAACAGCACCAGGAAGGCACGCGCGACAAGGTCATCAACAACCTGATTCTCAAGACCCCACGCCTGCAACCGATCATGATCGGCATGATGGACCGCAATGAAGATGATTTGAACAGGTTCAACCGCAAGAGTTTGCCGGACGTGCTGGATGCGGCCTTGCGCGGCACCAATCAGGCTTATGCCGAGGTCGCCCGGCCCACAGCGGATCTGGTAATGCCAAGCTTGTCGGAGCACACGGTGGGTCAGATGATGCAAATGTTGATGCTCGCCACCGTGGTCGAAGGCCGTTTGATGGGGATCAACCCCTACGGGCAACCGGGCGTCGAGGCCTATAAGCGCAATATGGCGGCAATTTTGAAGGGGTCGTGACTGGCGAAGGCTCACGGCGAGCGTCGAGCCGTTAGCCTTCACTGAAGCAAGGCATCCAACAAGTCATCCGTCAGCTTGCTGACGAACTCGCAACCGACGACCCAATCGCCGTCAGGTTGAAGCGTCGCATGACAAACGCGCGCGGGCAACTCCAGTATCTTTTTCTCTGCCGCGGCGGCCAGGTGGATTACGACCTCCAGGCCCACTTCCACCGACCGACTTATCAACAAACCGACGCCGCTGAGACATAAATCGAGCACCCAGGCCCGCTGCCATTCCTGGCCTTCCAGCTTGAGCCGGCCCGCCGAGGCCGGCGCGCATTGGTAGCGAACATAAACCCGCTGATTGGCCGACGGGCGTTTGAGCGTGCCAGGCTCTCCCGGCAGCGCCACATATTGATAGGACATGCAGCCTCTCCATCCGTTCTCGGGGACGCGAAATTTCGGCGACGCAAACGCAATTTGCGCCGGAGGGGAGGTCAAATAGGGGAGAACTAACTTCGTGGCAGGCGCCTTAAATCAGCGCCCGCAAGTCTTCTTCACTGAGGGCGCGAATGAAATTGCATCCCAGGGCCCAGGCGCCGTCGGACTGGGGATTTACATGGACGACACAGGTCAGTATCGTGCGCTCCGTCGTGCCTGCGGCATTGTGTAACTCGACACTAAGCAGCGCGCCGTTGTCGATGGCTCGATCCACCAGCAAACCGACTCCCGTGACGGAGATATTCAAAACCTTGGCGGCGTAGGATGTTTGATCCGCGGTCGCCACCAGCTGGTACGTCGCATTGATGTTGCATGGGATGCGTTGCCATAACCGCTGGTCGTTGGCGCTGTGCCGTTTGCGATCGGCCCCAAACTGGGCTAGATCGGTCTCTGTCAGCTGCCGAGAGAAGGTGCAGCCGAGCGACCACTCGCCTGTGCTTTCCTCAACGCAATGGACAACGCAAGCCAGGACGTGGCACTTTGCGCCTTCATTGCCGCTGGGCAGCTCGATGGTCAGCATGTCGCCGGGTTGTTGCGCTCGCGTCGTGAGCAGATTGATGCCTCCTAGGGAGACATTGCGCACACGAGTCGGCTGATGGGCGTCATCCGCAGCGCCTGCCACCTTGTATACCGTGACCAGATCGGTCGGAAAGCGTGCCCAGAGTCGGCGGTCGTCCTTGCCGTCCGCGAGGGCAACGCCTCCTGCGCATTTGGGGTGCCCCACCAGATGCCGCCAGAAATTCTTGGTGCTTTCGAACATGAACGCCTCAGCGCGCAGCGCGCGCGGTTGGGATGGTTTCCTTTTGGAGCCTAGGTCATGGAGGCGGGTGTGTCAAACGACTCAGGCTTTTTGCATACTACTCGTGGTAACCAATGCGAGCCAGCAGCTTGGGCGCCACCACAAATGGCGTCGGCGGGATGGCTTGCAAGCGAAACAGCGTGATCAGCTCACGCAAGTTCACGGGATTGATCTCTTCCAGCCAACCGCAAGACCAGGCAAGCAATCCCAGCAGGGCTTCGGGCTTGACGCCTTGTGCCCGCAAGGCCGCCAGCCGCGTATCGCCATGCCGCTTGGCCAGGCGGCGGCCGTCCGATCCCACCACCAGCGGCACATGACCAAACCTTGGCGGCGTCAACCCAAGCGTGTCGTAAAGCTGCAGTTGCCTGGGCGTCGAAGGTATGAGGTCATCGCCGCGAATCACTTCCGTGACGCCGTTGGCGGCGTCATCAACCACGACGGCGAGTTGGTAGGCAGGCGTCCCCGCCGATTTCCAGACCACGAAATCGCCGCCGCATGTCGCCGGGTCCACCGTTGTAGCGCCCCGGTAAAGATCGTCAAATTGGCATGCCCCTGGGCGTGCTCGCAACCGCCAGGCAAAGGGACGGTCGCGTAAGCTCGCTGCATCCGCCACGCGGCGGCCGGCACATGTGCCGGGATAAGCCGGGCCTTCATTCTCCGCGTGCGGGGCGCTGGCCGCACGCTCAATGTCTGTCCGCGTGCAGGTACAAGAGTAAACGCGCTCCAGGCGCTGCAGCCGCGTCAACGCCTCCTCATACAGGGACAAGCGCTGCGTTTGGACAATAGGCCCTTCGTCCCAATCCAACCCCAGCCAACTCAAATCGTCGCATGCTTGCTCGGCCGCGCCGGCTTTGACGCGCGGTGAATCAATGTCCTCGATGCGAAGGATCAGACGCCCGCCCTGCGCGCGAGCCAACAACCAGGCAATGAGATAAGTGCGGGCGTTGCCGATGTGCTGTGCGCCGGTCGGCGACGGGGCCAGGCGGCCAACGGCCGTGCGTGGGATGGTGGATTCCATGGCACGCTATTGTACCAGCGCCCTATTCCGGTTGCTCCACCGCAGGCGGCGGCACGGTTTTCTTGGGTAGGTAATTGAGCCAATGTGCAAAGTCGCCGATGATGAAAATTGCCGACAACATGGCCGCCAGTCCCCAGGCCGCCAGCCACACCTGGCCGCGGGTTTCCGGCAGTTTCCTGAGCGTCATGCCCCACAGCTTACCGGGGATGACCGCGTCCTTGAAATTCAGCCGGCCGTCTTCCGGCCCCAGCAAACATAATGCCCACACTTGGGCCGCGAAGACCATGACCAGCCCGATCAACAATTCCATCGTAGCCGTCAGAGCTCGCGCAAACGTGTCCGGCGGCAGCATCATTCCCTGCGGTATGTTGACCGCGACAATCGTGGCAATGCCGCCGAGCATCACCCACACCCAACTCGGAAATTTCGCGATAACCTGGCCAAACTCGACGATGCCCAACGGCGACGGCGGCCGCACCACCGGCTTGGTCTCCAGAGGGATGCGGGCCTTGTCTTCTTCCAAAGATTTACAAAAACCGCAGGCCTTGCACCAACCCAGCCCGGCCGGATCGATCAGCTTGGCCTGACACTTGGGGCACAGGCCGGCCTCCGACTCGGAGTCGGGACCGGGGTTGAACTCGGGATCGCCGACGAATGCCACAGCGGTGGCGGTTTTGTTGGACAAATGTGGAGTTTCCACGGCAGGCTCCTCGTAGGCATCACCGAAACAATGCAACCCGGCTTGCAACTATAGGTCATTTTGCCGCTTGTTGCGGGGCCAGGGCCGTGTTAACTTTCTTGGTAGCGACGATTGGCGATGCCGCTCTGCGGCCTTGCAATTTCCAACGAGTATGTGCTAATGGACGAACCCGACCAACACCAACGCCTGAGTCGGATCAACACGCGTTGGTCCGTCGTTTTCCAGGCCCACCAAGGGGCAGGCCAGGAAGTCACCGCTGCCCAGCAGGCAATGATGCAGCGCTACGGAGGCGCCATTTATCGCTACATCTTGGCAGCAGTCCGCGATCCGCATGCCGCGGAGGAGCTGTGTCAGGAGTTCGCGCTACGATTTGTGCAGGGCAACTTCAAACGAGCCGATCCAGGCCGTGGCCGTTTTCGCGACTATGTCAAAACCGTCCTTTTTCATCTGGTAAGCAGCTGGCGGCGTGGCCAGGGCCGTCAACCGATAGCCTACGACTCCGAGATCCACGAACCGGCGGATGCGACGGCGCCGTCCGCGGCGTTGGATCAGGAGTTTCTCGACAACTGGCGTGAAGAAGTGCTGGCCCGCACCTGGGAAGCACTGGAGGCAATCGAGAAACAAACTGGCCAACTCTATCACACGATGTTGCGCTTCCGGGCTAGCTCGCCCGACGTCAAGTCGGAGGACATGGCCGTGGAGTTAGGCAAACGCCTGGGCAAACCGCTGACGGCGGCGGCGGTGCGGCAGACGATCCACCGGGCGCGCGAGAAGTTCGCCGATCTTTTGCTGGAAGAAGTGGCACAGTCTCTCGAAACAAAAGACGTGGAACGGCTGGAGCAAGAACTGGTGGACTTGGGCTTGCTGCCTTATTGCCAGGATGCGCTGGCTAAACGCAAAGGGGACGCATAACGCCATCCAGCCGGCAATGCGGATTTCCCATGCTGCAGCGTTTCTTTGCCACCTGTGCCCGCGGAATCGAGCCGATGCTGGCGGGCGAATTGCGCGACCTGGGGGCCGCGCTTGTCGAGCCAGGCCGCGGCGGTGTTCAGTTTAGTGGAGATCGCACCACACTTTACCGGGCCAATCTTTGGTTGCGCACCGCTATCCGCGTGCTTTGGCCGATTCTCGAAGCGCCTGTCACATCGCCCGACGACTTGTACGAGGCCGTTCAGGGCATCGACTGGTCTGAGTACATGACACCGGACCACACGTTGGCGGTTGATTGCAATGTCCGCGACTCTACCATCACTCATTCCAAATATGCCGCCCTCAAAACCAAGGACGCCATCTGCGACCAGTTCGTCGCTAAGCGCGGCCGTCGGCCGAGCGTCGATGTGGACGAGCCGATGGTTGGTCTCAATCTGCACATTTATCGCGACCAGGCGGTGCTGAGCCTGGACAGCTCAGGAGAATCGTTACACAAACGGGGCTATCGGCCCATTCAAACGCGTGCGCCACTCAACGAAGCGCTGGCGGCGGCGCTAATTCTGCAAAGCGGCTGGCGCGGCGGCACGCCCTTCGCTGATCCCATGTGCGGCGGCGGCACGCTGGCCATTGAAGCGGCCTGGCTGGCGCTCAAGCGTCCGCCGGGTCTGACGCGGCGCCGCTTTGGCTTTCAAGGGTGGATGGATTTCGATATTGCCCAGTGGACTGCCATTCGCGACGAGGCGCGAGCCGGCGTCTCCAGGATGTTGGCCGCGCCTATCCTTGGCTGCGACGAGCGGGCCGACGCCGTGGCATTTTCCGTAGACAACGCCAAGGCCGCCGGCGTGGGCAACCTGGTGCGTTTCGAGAAACGCCAGCTACGCGATTTTCAGCCACCAGACGCGACGCCGGGAACAATGATTTGCAATCCGCCGTATGGCGAGCGCATTGGAGAGGAAAAAGAACTGCGCGGGCTGTATGAGCTTCTGGGTGAAGTGTTGCGGCAGCGTTTCGCGGGCTGGACGGCCTTTGTGTTTACCGGCAACCAGCGACTGGCGCGCTGCATCGGTTTGACTCCCGTGAAGCGCTGGCCGTTGTTCAATGGCAAGATTCCCTGTGAGTTGTTTAGCTTTGCGCTTTAACAGCCGCGCGAAATGGATGGGCTTCAGGCTGCGCGGCGCCGCTTTAGCGCTTTAGGGAATGTGACCGAGGAGTAGCGGCCAATGAGCCATCGGCATTTTCCCGCTAAAGGCGAGGCTGACTTTCCAAAGCCGCATGGCCGAGCTGCTGCTGCATCTGGGCCAGGGTGGCATGGGCTTGCGTGATGCTCGGATCCAACTCCAGTGCCTTGCGGCAAGCGGTCTCCGCGTCCGCAATACGACCCAGGCGGAATTGCACAAGCCCCCAGTCGGCATGCATCTGTGCATGATGGGGGAAGAGCGGAAGCAGCCCGCGAAGGAATTGATCCGCGTGCTCCACATGGCCAAAGGAGATGAGTTCTTGCACATGTTTGCGCAGCAGGCACGGCAGCAGGGTTGTTTGGCACTCCGGCGGCAGAGTAACCAGGATTTTGTACTCCAGGGCCAAAACCACATCCACCGGCACAACTGCCGCCACTTCCCTGGACCGCAAGAACTTGGCCACGTGATCAAACGTCTCCAATGCCCTGGGGGTGTCTTGCATGAACTTTTGCGACCAGGTCGGCTTGTCATCATCGAAGCCAACGGCGCCCAGCACCTCGGGGACGTAACAGGCGCCGTGTTTCATCGCAACCACCGGGTAGCCGATGGAATCGCACCACGGGCCCATGTCGGTAACGTTGTTTTTTCCCAGCCACAAGAGCGCGTCCTTGCGAATGATCGTGCCGCTGCCGCATTCGCTTGCGCGAAACTGCCGCAGCTGATTTCGTATTTGCTCCCCCTCAAGAAAACAGGGCTTGCCGAAGCGTGCCCGGCGCAATCCCATGACGCCTTGCTTATTCGAAACAATCTCCACGTCGGCGGTGACGATGCCGCATTGCGGGTACTGTGATGCCATCTGGCCCACGGCCTTGATGAAGCCGGGATAGATCAAGTCGTCCGCGGAGAGTGCCAGGACCCACTCGCCGGAGGCCAAATGAACGTTGTCAAACCAGGCCTTTTGCCAATAAATCGATTTGCGCGGATAACGCAGGCATTGAACAAAGGCGAATCTTTTGGCGAACGCTTCAACTACGGCCACACTGTTGTCTGTTGAGCAATCATCGAAGACCAGCACCTCATGGGGCTGTGGCTCCTGATAGCAAGCGCTGGCCAATGCGGCACGCAAACAATCCGCGTGGTTGTAATTGGGGATGACGACCGAGATTTTGGGAAACGCCTGCTGAGCCATCTTGTAGTTCCACATAACTAAACACTGTTTCCGAAGCCCATTAACCGAAAGCCAACACGACCGCACCACTTGAGTGTCCCGCGTCGAGTTGTCACGGCCCCGGCCCAGACTGGTGCTCCGGCCCCTGCAGGCCAAGCCTGTTCTTGACGTGGTCCAGGGTGCCGCGGACCTCCGACTGGGTTGGATCCAATTCGATGGCTGTAAAACAAGCCTGATGCGCTTCTTCCAGCCGGCCCAGGGCCACAAAGGTCTTGGCCAGACGCGCGAAGTTATCGCCGGCGACGGGGTTCAATTGCACGCTCCGTTGCTGGGCCTGCAGGGCTTCCTCAAAGCGGTTTAGCGTAAACAGCGCGCTGCCCAAGTTGGCGAAGGCGTTGTCGAATTGGGGATCCAGTTCCGCCGCGCGATGATAGGCTGCAACGGCTTGGGCCGCGGCCCCCCGGGCCTGCAGGCACACACCCCAGTTGCAATGGGCCGTCGCAATGTTCGGATTCAATTCAACTGCCCGTTGCAATGCGGCTTCCGCATCGGCCGGTCGCCCCAGGGCAATCAGCACGCCGCCCCAATCCGAATAGGCCTCCGCCTGGTTGGGAAATACCTGGGTCACCTGCCGCAGCCATTCATCGGCAAGCCGCAACCGCCCGCTGTTGATAAGCGTAGTTGCCCGTTTCGTGAAACGCTTCCACAGCACCGTTTCTCGCCCTTCAAAGTTGAAGCAAAACATGGCCTTGACTTCCAGCGCTTGCAGCATCTCGGGCGGCACAAAAGGCGCTATCTCGATAGACCGAAAAAACTTGGCCACCACGTAATAAAGCTCCGTGGCCTTTCTGGTATCGCTAAAAATCCTGTGAGTATAATTCACTCTGCCAGGACCGGGCGCGTGGCACGAAGCGCTCAGGAAGCAAGGAATGTAACAGGCGCCTTGCATCATGGCTATCACGGGGTACCCCATCGAACCGTTCCACGGACCCATGGCAGCGCCATTGTTTTCATTGATCCATAGCAGGTGCTCTTTCCGTGCTACTGCGCCTACGCTGCTCTCAAAAACGTTGAATTTGCAAATCTGATCCACCAACTGCTGGCCTTGCAAAAAGCAAGGCGCCTCCACAGTCGAGCGCGTCTGACCAATGACTTTGCGGTTGGCGTCCACCAAATGCCAGTCCGTGAAAACCACGCCGCATTGCGGGTATTGGCGGATGATCTGGCTTACCTCCCGGATAAAGCCGGGATAGATAAAATCGTCGGCACCGAGGCTGAGTATGAAATCGCCGGCCAGCAAGGGCAGATGTTCGGCCCAAGCCTTAAGCCAATCCACGGATTTTTGCGGATACCGAATCAACCGGACAAAAGGATACCTCGTGACAAAGGCTTGAATCACTGCCACGCTGTTGTCGGTGGAGCAGTCGTCCAGCACGATGACGTCGTGGGGGGGAGGGTCTTGGCTGCAAACGGACTCGAGGGCGTGACCAACGCAATAGCCGTGGTTGTAATTGGGAATTACCACGGAAATTTTTGGGAGGGCTCCATTTACCATTCTTGCAGGACTCCGAATTGCCAGCCGTGGCATGAATCCGCCCGCCGTAATTGCGCCGGCGGCATAGGTGTCTGACTGCACGCAGGCGCAACGTTACTGGGTGCCATGGCAGCAGCAGCGTGTCTTACAGGCCCGGTTCGCAACTTAGTTAGTCAGGTGGATTATTGTCACGACGGCAGGCTGGCAGGATCTACACGTTTTACATTGTATAGGCCAGGCCTCAACAAATCCACGGGAGTGCCTGAGCATTTATCGATGCAACGGTGTGCAACGAATCCGGAATAGCTGCATTGTGGCAACTAATTAATGGCAGAAGAGTTGCGGAAACAGCCTAAGCCCAAAACAGGCCCTGAAAGTCGCTGTGGGGGGGTGAAACGAATTCGGTGTATGTTGCAAGTTGGGTCAACGCCGCTTGGCTGCGTTGGACACCCCTATCTGTGTCAATTCTGCCCGCGTGCGGTTTAGCTGATGCGTGGCTGTTACCGGAGCCTGGTCATCAGCTGGTCCATGATCGCGCGGGCATCGGCCAGGTTCGGATCGATTTCGATGGACTTGCGACAGGCGGCCAACGCCTCATCCAGCCGCCCCAGGGCGAGAAGTGTATTGGCAAGACTGGCATAGCTTGGCGCCGATTGGGGACTCTGTTGCACGAGGCGTTGCTGTACTGGCAGGGCCTCCTGCCAGCGGCCCTCCATGACAAGCAGGTTCCCCAAATTTGCCAGGCCATTGCCGACGTTGGGATCTAGTTCCAGCGCCCGCCGATATGCTGCCTCCGCCTCCGCCAGCGCACCGCGGCCCTGCATGCACACGCCACAATTGCAATAGGCCGCTGCCATGTTCGGATTCAATTCGATCGCCCGTCGAAACGCCATTTCCGCATCCAGGTGCCGTCCCAAAGCGTACTTGACGATGCCCCAATCCGAATAAGCCTCCGCTTGCTGCGGAAATGCTTGAAGCACATGCTGCAGCCATTGATCCGCCATGTCAAATCTGCCGCTTCGGACCAAATCGCCTGTTCGTTTCGCGAAACGCTGCCAGAGAACCGACTCGCGTCCATTGAAGTTAAAACAAAACATTGCTTTCGTCGTCAATGCTTCAATGACCTCCTGCGGCACAAAAGCAGCCACCGCGGGAGATGACAGAAAGTCAACCACGTTTTGGAAATACTGCACTGACTTGACGGGATCCCCAAAAATGCCCCACGAGTAACGTGTTTTCCCCGGAATATTGACATTCGTGCAGCCGCCCAAAAAGGACGGAACATAGCAGGCGCCAGATTTCAAGGCCAGCACGGGATAACCCATGGAATCATGAAACGGCCCCATGGGCACGCCTTTGTTCTGGTTGAACCAAACCAGAAGGTCTTTGCGGACGACGGCGGCGAAGCCGCTCTCGAAAACATTGAACTTGCAAATCTGATCTGCCAATTGTGCGCCTTCCAGAAAGCAAGGCGCCCCCACGGTGGAGGACATTTGTCCAATGACATTGCGGTGCATGTCCACCAAATGCCAGTCGGTGAACACCGCCCCGCACTGCGGGTATTGGGCTATCATCTGGCCCACTGCTTTGACATACCCAGGGTAAACGTAATCGTCGGCCGAAAGGCTAATAATGTAGTCACCAGTCGATTGGGGCATGTTGTCGAACAATGCCTGCACCCAAT
>DASRAT010001115.1:0-6866 GCA_035638015.1 Gemmataceae bacterium
AGAGCCCGCCGACGCTGGCAAAGGCCTGCGTCCAGCCCACCACCAATTCACGCTGCCGCTTATCAGGAAACAATTCCGACAGCCAGGTCACGGCGGCCACGAATTCCACGCAGACGCCGACGAAGGTAGTGCAGCGGAAGAAAATCAGAAAGCCAAGATTCGTGCTCAACCCCGCCAACACCGGCGAGAAAGAATAAACGAAAATGCTGCCAATCATCACCGTTTTGCGGCCCAAACGATCAATCAACCAGCCGCCCAAAAGACCAAAGATGCCGCCACTAAGTGCAGTCAACCACAACACCCTGCCGACCCACGACTGCACATCGGGGTGATTGGGCGGCACCCCCAGCAGTTCCGACAAAGCGGGCGCCAGCACCAGCGGCGTCATGAGCAGCTCGTAAGTGTCGAATAAAAAGCCAATCGCGGCCACAATCATCACAAGCCAGGCGGTGCGGCCAAGGGGAGCGGCGGGGGCAGGGGTCGATTCCAAGTCAGGGATCTCCACGAAGAAAGGCGACGGGAAGCCCGCCGCCTTGTGTTGATGTAGCGAGGAGAGAATGCTGGGACCAGCGGTTGTTTTGGAGCTTGGGCCGCTCAATCCCAATTGGTGATACGGACATTGCTGCCAGGAGGCCCGTTGGAATATATAAGCGGTTTGTCGGTTTTGGGATTGAAGGTTTGCGGCTCGTATTGGTAGGCATTTCCCCAGGGGTCGATCAATGCCGCTTGGTCCTGAAGCAGCGCAGGGCTATTGTCAATGGGATCCCGCTCCGTGAGAATCCACAGAGATTCGGGCCAATGGTGTTTTCTGAGGTAATAAGCGGTTACTGCCTGGTCGAGGCCTTTGACGTCCAGCTTGGCTTGGATCACTGCTCCCTTGCCGTTGAATTGTGCCCAGGCCCAGGTGGGACTTTTGAACAGAATCTTGTTCAGCTCTGGCAACTTTTGCAGACGGCCATCTTCCGCCGCCAAGGCATCGCGAGCGGCCTTGAGTTCCTTGGCGTAGCTTTTATTAACCTTGGCCAAATCGGCGTCATTGGCGGGAATCTTCTTGATCGACTCGGTGACAGCATCCAGCCGTTTCATCACGACTTCCAGCCTGGGCACGACTATTTCCGCCGTGTCTTTGTCTTTCACGGTCTTCAAGACGGCCGTTACATCGTCCATGGCCTTCAAGTTTTCCTTGACGAGCTTTTCACGATTGGCGTCGCCTTGGGCGAACAGGGCGGCGAACGCGATTGCGGTCAACAGAATGGTGGTTTTCATCTGGCAACTCCTTGTGATTTGATGGTGTTGCAATCGCTTGATGCGTGGGGCACTCAGTTTTTCTTCATTTCTGCCGGATCCCAGTTGGAGACCCTGATGCCATCACCGGGATAACCCCCCGAATAAATCAACGGTATGTCGGTCTTGGGGTGCCGGTTGTTAGGCTGATAAACGATGGGAAAGTGCCACGGATCATTAAGCGCCTTTTCGGCAACGAATGCGTTGCCATCAGCCTGACGCTTAGCAAGGTCATGCAGGTTGGCTGGAAACTGGCCAAAGTTATTTTTGTAGGCAATCACGGCATTCTCAAGAAGTTTCACATTTACCCTGGCGCGGTGATAGGAGCGCTGGTGAAGGTAGCGTACCCAAACCTCGCTGGTCAGCCGGAGGTCCCAAACGCTGAATTCCAACAAGTTGGGGAACAGCGCCGGTTGCCCAACCAACCGCAGCGTTTCGGCATCAAAAGCCGTCAAAGCATCGTCCCATTGCTGCGCCAATTTTTCTTCCGACTTCCTGAGTGCCGTATCCCCGGAACCTATTGCGTGCAACGTAGCGAAGGCTGCATGCAGTTTTTTCGTCGAAGCGTCCAACTGCGGAGCGGCGGCTCGCGCGGTCTCCTTGTCGTTGATCTTCTTAAGCAGGGCCGTGATTTCGTTCATTGTTTTCAGAGCGTCTTTCAAAATCGATTCGGCATCAGCCCCGACTTTGCCAGCTTTGTTGTCACTTGCGGCCGGCTTTGCTTTGAGATCCCAGTTGACGATCTTTCCTTGATTGTCTTTGGGATCCGGCCCATAAGAAAATATCAATGGCCGTTTTGTCAACGGCTGAGGGGGATACGAAACATATTGATAGAGGCGACCCCAAGGATCAAGCAATGCCCATGGCGGCAGTAACGCGGGACTGCCGTCAATGGCATCTTTGACGATAAGTGTGGCCAGGTTCTTCGGCAGGTAGTCATGCCTAATGTAATACGCACGCACACCAAGCTCCAACCATCGGATGTCCGATTTGACCCGTTGGTCGTGTTTGTCCTTGCCCGCATCGATTTTTTTGTCCCCCTTCGGTTCGTCATTCCAGTTAGCAATCCGTCCATTCTTGTCTTTCGGATCAGGCCCGTGCGAATATATCAACGGTTTTTCGGTTTTCGGATGCAGGGTATTGGGTTCATATTCATACGGCCGGTCCCAGGGGTCGATCAGCACCGCCTCACTTGCCAAAAATGCTGGGCTGTTGTCCTTGGGATCACGCTGGGCCAATTGCTTAAGTGTTGGCGGCCATTCCCCGTATTTGACATAATACGTGGTTACCGCCAGTTCGAGGGATTTGACGTCCAACCTGGCACGGTCAAGACGACTCTGCTGCAGCAGCCCGTCAAACTTGGCCCAACTTTTGCTTTGCAACAAAACCTTCTGCAAATCGGGTTGCTTGCCGACGCGGGCCATTTCGGCCCCAAGGGCTTTATGCAATTCGCCAGCTTGCTTGCCAAATTCTTTTCGGACCTTTTGGAGCTTGGCGTTGAGTTCCTCGTTGGTCCCTTCTTGGATTTTGTCCATGACGTCATGGGCTGCGAGGAGGCGGCTTATCGATTCTTCAAGCTTCGGCACTGCCGCCTCGGCGGAAGCCTTGTCTTTGACGGATTTCAGGATGGCAGTGGTTTCTTCCACGGCTTTCATGGCGTCCTTGAAAAGCTTGTCGGGGTCGGGAGCGCCGAAGGTGAACAATGTACTGAATGCGACTGCGGAAACGATGATTGTGGTTTTCATGCGACGGCTCCTAACGGAAAGGTTTCGTGACACCACCACCTTGGGCCTTCGTTACCTTGCAAGGGTGCAAGAAGAAATCTATTTCTTGTCCCAATTGGTGATTCGCATGTTGGAATCGTTTGGATCAGGACCCATCGAGTAAATCAATGGTTCCCTGCCGTGACGCATCAAGCTTTCATATTGGTACTCACGGCCCCAAGGATCGATCAGGACTGACTTTTCCTGCAGTATTGGCGGCGCTTTGGTGACAGCGTGCGGTTCGGCAAGAATCTCCAAGCATTCCGGGTAAAACTTGTAGGTGGTGTAATACGTTTCCACCGCCTGCTCCAGGACTTTGAGATCAGCTTCGGCCTTTTCGATTTTGGAACGGCGGTCAAAGTCGCGTGCCGCCAGAAAAAACAACACTCCGGCCAACGATGCAAGCAGCAGGATCGCAGTAGTTTGCATGGGATTCTTGAGGATTGTGTTCATCTCAACCCTATTGGTCAGCTGTCCCCTGGTCGGTCGAAACAATCCAATCAATCCTTACTTACCCAATTAGCAATCTTGCTCCCCGGCTCCCCAGGACTTGGCCCATCCGACCAAATCAACGGCTGTTCCGTTGTCGGATTCGTTGTGGTCGGATCGTACTGGTAAGGCCGGCCCCAGGGGTCTTTGAGGGCGCGCTTGTCCAACAAAGGCTCGCCGCCTCCAGGTTGCGGTTGGGTCAAATCCTCCAGCACATCGGGCCAAGCTTTGTGATTGTTCCTGTAAATCGCCGCGGCTTCGCTCAATTGCTTGAGGCCCACGTGAGCTCGGCTGACGTTGGGATTGCTGTCGCCCTGGCAACCGCAGGTGAAAACGAGAAGCACAGCAATAGCGGTCGCGGAAGGCTTCATTGTGGGATTACTCGGAAATTGCGCACTGCCTAATGGCCTTATTTCTTGCCGGAGTTCAAATCCTCGGGCAATGGCGTCGCGTCCCAGATGCGCAACGTCGTGTCGCGCGACGCAGTCGCCAGTTGGTAACCGTCGGGGCGAAACGCTACCGCCGTCACGGCCCCTGTGTGATCGCTCATCGTGTAGATCTCTTGAAAGCTACCCAGGTCCCACAGCTTTACGGTCGCATCACTCGAGCCGGTTGCCAAGCGCTTGTTGTCCTTGGGGTGGAAGGCAACGGCGAGCACGGCATTGTCATGACCCTTGAGAATGATCGGCAATTTTTGTTTGTCGCGCATGTCCCAGAGCCGCGCGGTTTTGTCGTTGCCGGCCGAAGCCAGCCAGCGCCCGTCGGGGCTAAATGCCAGGCCATTGACGAAATCCTGGTGGCCCGTGAACAGGTGCTCAAGAGCGCGGGTTTCGACATTCCACAGCCGGATATCGCTTGAACGGATGCTCGCTCCCGCCAGCCACTTGCCGTCGCGGCTCCACACCAGGGACTCAATCCAATACTGGTTGTCGCGGAAGGAATGAATGATGTCGCCGCTGGCAGCTTGCCAAATGGTGATGCGCGTCAGGGCCTCGCCGGATTCCTCGAGATCGCAGGTTGCGGCCAAACTCGTGCCGTCGGGGCTCCAGGCGAGGGCACGGCAGGGAAGGTCTTGCTGGTAAAGGATCTTGTCGGTGCGCGTCGTCGTGTCCCACAGCCGAATGGTGCCGTCGCGCGAAGCCGTGGCCAGGAGCTTGCCCTTGGGCTGGAAGGCGGCGCGATAAACGCGCTGCAAATGGGCAGTCAGCTTGTCCGGTTGGCGCCCGGTGGCCAGGTTCCAGAGCATCACTTCGCTGCCGGCATTGGGACCGTCCGGGTCCTTGCCGAACATACGGCAGCTGGCCAGCACGGTCCCATCCGCGCTCCAGCACACGTCGGCAACGTCACCGGTGTGACCCATTAGTGCGGTCGATGCGGGTTTGATGCGGAAGGGTCGCAGCGTCACAGTTCCGTCAGCCCCACCCGAGGCCAACAGGGTGCCGTCAACATTGAAGCCCAGGCATTGAATATCACCGCCCTGACCGGAAAAGTTTTTGATGTGCGTTTTGGTGGCCACGTTATAAAGCCGTAGGGCGTTGTCGTCGGACACGATGGCCACGTAATTTCCATCCGTGCTGATGGCCGCCCGTTTGACGGCGCCGTAGGAGGTTGGCATCAACACCGCTCTGTCAGTGCGCGCCACGTCCCAAAGATAGATCGTGCCGTCGTTAGCGATCAGGACCAATTGCTTGTCCTTCGGGTGCCAGGCAAGGTTGGCGATGCGATTGCCCTGGCCGTGCATTCGGGTGAGAGGTTGCAGCCGATGCGTGTCCCACACCATGATGGTGCCGTCACGGCAAGCCCCGGCAATCAAATCGCCTGACGGGTGGAAGGCCACCCATTCGACGGCTTCAGGTAAATCCGACAATACCCAAAGCTCAACCGCCGAACTGACGTCCCAAACGCGCACCGATTTGTCCACCGACGCGCTAGCCAGATACTTGCCGTCAGGGCTGAACTGCACACAGGTAACTTCTCCGGCATGGCCTTTCAACGTGGCATTGGGTTTTTCCTGGGTGGGGTTCCACACCATGATCGTGCGATCGTCGGAGGCGCTGGCCAGGCGTTTGCCGTCGCGGCTGAAGGCCAGGCTGTTGACGCTTTTGGTGTGCCCTTTCAATGTGTGCAGCAAGCGGCCGGTTTGGGCATCACGAACCCGAATGTCGCAGCCGGCCCCGCCGTCCTGCTTATTCAGCAGGGCGGGCCCAATGGCCACCAGGTTGCCGTCGGGGCTGCAGGCCACCGCCATGATGGGGCCGTCGTGAGCTTTGGCGACGGTCAGCGGCTTGCCGCCCAGGCGTTGCCGCATGTGAAACCATTCGAAGCCGCGCAAGTCTTCATTGTCGGACTTGCCGGGCACCATGCTTTCCAAAACGTCCACCACATTGCCGAAGTTGTTCTCATCCAATGCCTTGCTGGCCACCGAGATTTGCAATGTCTGCAAGGTGTATTGCAGGCGTTTGTGTAATTCAAGGCGATCCTGGGCCAGCTTGGCGTTGTCCTTGGCTTCCTTGAGATTCGCCTCGGCGAAGGCCTGTTGTTTCTTGGCTTCCTTGGCGTTTTCCTCGGCAACTTGCAGGTTTTTCTTGGCCTGGCTGGCAAGGTTCTCGGCCTTGTCTTCGTTTTTCTTGGCTTGATCGGCATTGGCCAGGGCTTGCTCGGCGGCGAAACTGGCCTCCACGGCAAAGTAAGTGGAAATCGCGGTTCCTGCGGCCAACAGCAACAACGAGATGATCAGGAGCGCGGCCACGGCGGGATTGCGTTTTCGCCAACGCCGCAGCCGAGTCATGGCCCCCGCCGGCTTGGCCAGGATCGGACGATCCTCCAAATAGCGGTGCAGATCATCGGCCAACGCCGACGCGCTAACGTAACGGCGGGTCGGCTCCTTTTGCAGGCATTTCAGACAAATGGTCTCCAGGTCCTTGGGTACCTTTGGCTGCAACCGCGTCGGGGCCACCGGATCTTGCATTACCACTTGCTGCAAAGTGTCCAGCGGCGTCTCGCCCAGAAAAGGGGGACGGCCCGTGATCATCTCATACAGGATTGCTCCCAGGGCATACACGTCCGCCGGGGCGCCAATGGGACGGCGTTTATCGGAGCCCCATGCTTGCTCAGGGGCCATGTAGTTAGGCGTGCCCAGCACCGCGCCGGTGGCGGTGTGCATCGATTGTTTGTCGAGCCGTTTGGCCACGCCGAAATCGGCGATTTTGGGAACGGCGAATGGCGAGCGCCGCGATGACATGGTCATCGTTTCCATCATCTGCGACAACGCCTGCGGATCGAGCTTGCGCTCGTGATACTTCTCGTTCTCCGCTTGCCAGCCGCCTCCTA